>NZ_JAQVGQ010000195.1 GCF_028696615.1 Immundisolibacter sp.
TGGCGCCCGAGCTGCGCCGGCCGGACATCACCTTCCTCGGCGTGCCGCTCACCGAGGCGGTGACGCGCGAGTTCAGCAACCCGCGCCAGCGCCTGCTGTTCAAGAACATCATGTACGTGGGCGTGCTGTCGGCGCTGCTGAACATCGAGCCGGCGGTGATCGAGCAGCTGCTCGCCGAGCAGTTCCAGGGCAAGGAAAAACTGATTCCGCCGAACGTCAAGGCGTTCGAAATGGGCCGCGCCGCGGCGCTCGAGCGCTTTGCCTGCCCGCTGCCCATGCACGCGCAGCGGCGCGACGCGATCGGCGACCGCATCCTCATGGACGGCAATTCGGCGGCGGGTCTGGGCTGCGTGTACGCCGGCGCCACGGTGGCCGGCTGGTACCCGATCACGCCGTCCACCTCGCTGGTGGACGCGTTTGCCGCCTACTGCGAGGACTACCGCATCAACCCGGACGGCAGCAAGCGCTACGCCATCCTGCAGGCCGAGGACGAACTGGCCGCCATCGGCATGGTGGTCGGCGCGGCCTGGAACGGCGCCCGCGCGTTTACCGCCACCAGCGGCCCCGGCGTGTCGCTGATGACCGAGTTCCTGGGTCTGGCCTACTACGCCGAGATTCCGGTGGTGCTGTTCGACATCCAGCGCTGCGGGCCGTCCACCGGCATGCCGACGCGCACCCAGCAGGCAGACCTGCTGTCGTCGGCGTATGCCTCGCACGGCGACACCAAGCACGTGCTGCTGTTCCCGGCCTCGCCGAAGGAATGCTTCGACATGGCGGTGCAGGCGTTCGATCTGGCCGAGCGGCTGCAGACGCCGGTGCTGGTGATGAGCGACCTCGACCTTGGCATGAACGACTGGCTGTCCGAGCCGCTCGCCTGGGACGACGCCTACCGGCCGGACCGCGGCAAGGTGGTGACGCGCGAGCAGCTCGACGCGGGTTTCCAGTTCTACCGCTACCTCGACGTCGACGGCGACGCCATCCCCTACCGCACCCTGCCCGGCACGCATCCGAGCAAGGGCGCCTTCTTCACCCGCGGCTCCGGGCACGACCGCTTCGGCGCCTACACCGAGGACGGCGCCAAGTACCAGGACAACGTCGATCGGCTGCGGCGCAAGTTCGACACTGCCGCCACGCTGGTGCCGCCGGCCGTGGTGGACCGCGACGCCGGCAACCGGGCCGGCATTCTCTATTTCGGCACCACCGCCGAGGTGATGGCCGAGACGCTGGACACCCTCGACGCCCACGGCATCGAGGTGGACGCGCTGCGCGTGCGGGCGTTCCCGTTCACGCAGCAGGTGTACGACTTCATCGCCGCCCACGACACGGTGTTCGTGGCCGAGCAAAACCGCGACGGCCAGCTGCGCGCCATGCTGATCATCGAGGGCAACATCGATCCGGCCAAGCTGGTGCCGGTGCTGCACTACGACGGCATGCCGGTCACCGCCGAGTTTCTGGTCCACAGCATCCGCCAGCACCTGGAACCGGTGCGCGCGCTCGCCATGGGAGCCTCCGCATGAGCTACCTGCCCAAGCCCAAAATCCACCACCCGCAGCTGCCGAAGAACGCGCTGGGCCTGACCCGCCGCGACTACGAGGGCTCGCTGTCCACGCTGTGCGCCGGCTGTGGCCACGACTCGGTCAGCGCCGCGCTGATCCAGGCCTGCTTCGAGCTCGATCTGCCGCCGCACCGTGTCGGCAAGCTGTCCGGCATCGGCTGCTCGTCGAAAACGCCGACCTATTTCCTCGGGCCCGCGCACGGCTTCAACTCCGTGCACGGCCGCATGCCGTCGATTGCGTCGGGCGCCGCGGCCGCCAACCGGGACCTGGTCTACATCGGCGTGTCCGGCGACGGCGACACGGCGTCGATCGGCCTCGGCCAGTTCATCCACGCCATGCGCCGCGGCGTGAACATGCTGTACCTGGTCGAGAACAACGGCACCTACGGCCTGACCAAGGGCCAGTTCTCGGCCACCGCCGACGTCGGTTCCAAGAACAAGGCTGGCAAGGCCAACCCGTACACGCCGATCGATCTGGTGCAACTGGCGCTGCAGATGGGTGCCGGTTTCGTGGCGCGCAGTTTCTCCGGCGACAAGGAACAGCTGGTGCCGCTGCTGAAGGCGGCCATCAGCTACCCGGGCTTTGCCTTCATCGACGTCATCTCACCCTGCGTCACCTTCAACAACCACGAATCGTCCACCAAGAGCTACGCCGCCACGCGCCGGCGTGACCGGCCGCTGGTGGAGGCCGACTTCGTGCCGCCGGCGCAGGAAATCACCGCCGCCTACGCACCGGGCGAGCACCACACCGTGACGCTGCACGACGGCTCCCGGCTGCTCCTGAAAAAACTGGCCGAGGACTACGACCCCTACGACCGTATCGCCGCCATGGATTACCTGAACCGCCATCAGACCGACGGCAGCCTGCTGACCGGCCTGCTGTACGTGGATCCGGAACCGAACGAGATGCACGCCATGCTCGGCACCGACGCCACGGCGCTGAACCGCCTGCCGTTCGAGTCCCTGTGTCCGGGCGCGGCGGCGCTCGAGGCGGTCAACGCGGCGCTGCGTTGATGGGCGCCGCCCGCTGCCTGGCGGCCGGCCTTCTGCTGGCCGCCAGTGTCGTCGCCACCGCCCAAGACGATGCCTGGAACGGCTTCGACCTGAGCGGCCTTGCGGTGCCGCAGCAAACGCTGGTCAACGGCGGCCAGCCGCGCGACGGCATCCCGGCGCTGTCGACACCCAAGTTCACGCCGGCAAATGAGGCGGGCCTTGGTTTCGACGAGCGCGTGGTCGGCGTCGAAATCGACGGCGTGGCCCGCGCCTACCCGCGCCGTGTGCTGGTCTGGCACGAGGTGGTCAACGACCGCATCGGCGAGCGGCCGTTCGTGCTGATCTACAGCCCGCTCAGCGGCACCGTGGCCGGCTTCGATGCCCGCTCGGCCAAGGGTGTGGACGAGTTCGGCGTGTCCGGGCTGCTGTACAACTCCGCCACGCTGCCGTTCGACCGGGCGAGCGGCTCGCTGTGGCTGCCGCTGGAAGGCGTCGCCATCGCCGGTCCGCGCAAGGGCGAACGCTTGACCGGCATCGTCGCCACCGAAACCAGCTGGGCCGACTGGCTGACGCGCCACCCGGACACCCAGGTGCTGAGCTCAGACACCGGCCACCAGCGTCCCTACGGTCAGGACCCCTACGCGGATTACGTCAGCAACAGCGAGCTGCGCTTTCCGGTCGGCCCGCTCGATGCGCGCTACCACCCCAAAGAACCGGTGCTGGTGTTGCGCCACGGCGCGCATTACCGCGCCTACCCGTTCGCCGAGCTGACCGCGCACGACGCGCCGTTCACCGACACCGTCGACGGCGTCCGCTATACCATCGACTTCAACTACGCCGACCAGCGCGCGCTGGTGACCGATGCCGCCGGCAAGCCGGTGCCGGCGGCCACCGAATATTGGTTCGCCTGGCACGCCGGCCACCCGAGCGAGCCGGTCTACCAGGCGCCACGCTGAGGTCCCGCAGCCGGCGCATTGCCGGCTCATCCATCTCCCACAGGAAACCGCCGTGGCAGCACTGTTCCAGCCGTTCAAACTGAAAGACGTCACCCTGCGCAACCGCATCGGCGTGCCGCCGATGTGCCAGTACTCGGCCGTCGATGGGCGGGTGACCGACTGGCACCTGCCGCATCTGGCCGGCCTCGCCCGCGGCGGCGCCGGCCTGGTGGTGGTCGAGGCCACGGCAGTGTCGCCGGAAGGCCGCATCACCCCCGGCTGCACCGGCATCTGGAACGACGAGCTGGCGCAGGCCTTCGTGCCCTCGGTGCGCGCCATCAAGGCGGCCGGCGCGGTGCCGGGCATCCAGCTTGCGCACGCCGGACGCAAGGCGAGCGCGAACCGGCCCTGGGAAGGCGACGACCACATCCCGGACGGCGACCCGCGCGGCTGGCAGACCATCGCGCCGTCGGCCATCCCGTTCGGCGCCCACCTGCCGAAGGTGCCCCAGGCCATGACGCTGGACGACATCGCCCGCGTGCGCTGGGATTTCGCCGCCGCCGCCCGGCGCGCGCGCGACGTCGGCTTCGAGTGGCTGGAGCTGCACTTCGCGCACGGCTACCTGGCGCAGACCTTTTTCTCGGTGCACGCCAACCAGCGCACCGACGCCTATGGCGGCAGCTTCGAGAACCGCAGCCGCTTCCTGCTGGAAACGCTCGCCGCGGTGCGCGAGGTGTGGCCCGAGCGCCTGCCACTGACGGTGCGCCTGGGCGTGGTCGAATTCGACGGCCATGACGAGGAGCATCTGGCCGAATCGATCGAGCTCGCCCGCCGTTTCAAGGCCGGCGGGCTCGACCTGCTCAGCGTCAGCGGCGCCTTCACCACGCCGCAGTCGCAGGTGCCGTGGGGACAGCCGGCCTTCCTGGCGCCGATCGCCGGCCGCGTGCGCCGCGAGGCGGATATCCCGGTGGCCTCGGCCTGGAACCTCGGCGTGCCCGCGGTCGCCGAACAGGTGCTGCAGGACGGCCACATGGACTTGGTGCTGGTCGGCAAGGCGCACCTGGCCAACCCGCACTGGCCATACCAGGCGGCGCGTGAGCTCGGCGTCGAAAACCCCGCCTGGGTGCTGCCGGCACCGTACGCACACTGGCTGTCGGCGCTGCGCTGAGAGCTTGTGAATTTTTCAAGCGCTCAGGCCGGCCAGGGATGGCCGGACGCGAATCAAGCACGCAAGGGCTTGATTCGCGGGAGCTCGTCCGGGCGTGTACCGGACGGGCGACGCAAGAAATGCGCAGGACGCGCATTTCTTCACAAACTCTGACCCGGCGGCAGGACGAGCTGCGCCGGCGGCGCATCCACGCCGTGGTGGTGCTGAGCCACGAAGGCGGCCTCGCCGGCGGCGGCAGCAACGGCTGTGACGGCATCTCGGGGCCGATCGTGGACGCCTGGATGGCGCCCAACACCTGGACGCGCTCGAGGCCTACTTCGCCGCCCGCCCGACCGGCGTGGCGCCGGGACCGCAGGACCGCATCAGGCTGGCGCCGTCAGGGCCCTGAACAGGGCCGGGTTGATTCGGGGCGGGGATGCGCGGACGCGGCGACCGCCGGATCAATAGGGATAGCGCGGCCGAACGTTCGATAATGGCCACGGCCGCGCCACAGACTGG
>NZ_JAQVGQ010000196.1 GCF_028696615.1 Immundisolibacter sp.
GCGCAAGGCCTCGGCGCGTGCCGAACATTCCAAGGACGGAATTTTCGGCGCCGTTCTACGGCCCGGGCGCCATGCCGGGAGGCATCGCCGCCCGCGGCTCGGCCGGCGCCGGCAGCGGTTCGAGCAAGTCATCCAGCCGGGGCGTGAAGGTGCCGGCGGTGTGCGGCGGTATCGCGTAAACCCAGCCCGCATGGTCGCGATCGATGCGCTCGGCCTGCGCGGCGGCGGCGGCCCGCTGCTCGGCACCGGCATCGGCCGCCACCGCGGCGGCGATCCGCACGTGCGGCACGCCGTTCAGGGACAGCACGCGCGCGGTCACGGCGAGGCCATCGAAGGTGTCGAAAGTGACACGCGTGGCCTGTCCCCAGTCGCCCGCCACCTCGTCCGGCACGAACACGTTCTGCAGCGGCAGGTGCTGCAGGCCGTAGGCCACCGCACCGACCGCGGACGCCCGCGCCGTGCGGCCCGCGGGTAATGGCGTGCGCAGGGCGAAGGCGGCATCGGGCCCGTCGCGGGCGATCAGCAGCGGCGCCTCGCCGGGGTGCTGAATGCGCACGGCGCGCACGCTCGCTTGCGGCAGATCGATCGCCTCCGAGCGCAACCACAGCGGCGGACTGCGCTGTGCATCGACGGCGCCCTCGGCGAGCCAGGTCTGGTTCTCATCCGGCCGGCGCACGAACATCTGCCGCGGCCCCTGGCCGGCGGCGACGCGCGGCTTGCCGAGCAGCACTGCCGCCAGTACGGCGTCGTTGTCGCCCAGCACCCGCACCAGCACGCCGCGCGCACCGGGCCGGTCTGGCGCATCCAGATCGAGCGCCGCGTGGCGGGCCGGGTCGGCGGTGCGCGGCTCGAGCAAGGTCAGCGCCGACAGGCCCTCGAGCAGGGCGCGCACCTTGGCCGGGTCGGCCGGGAAGTCGTGTTTCTCGACCACCTTCCAGTCGCTGCCCACTCCCCGCAGCGTCACCTGGCCGGCAGCCGAGCGAATCTCGATGCGCCGCGCCACGGCGGCCTGCGCCGGCAGGTCCGGGAAGAGTTTTTCCTGATGCGCGACATAGCCGGTGCGCTGGGCGAAATCCCGCGCCGCCCACAGCGTGATCAGCACCAGCGCCAGCGTGGCGCCGGCCAGCAGCCATTTAGCCCGCGACATGATGCTCTCCCGTGCTGCGCCGGCCACGGCCGCGAGTGACGCCGACCAGCACGGCGGCGAAGCCGATCAACAGCGGCACCAGGGCGATGTTGACGAACTTCAGGCGCGTCTCCAGGCGGTCGATGTCCCGGCGCAGGCTGCGCTGCACTTCGCGCAGCTCGCGCCGCAGGCGCACGCGCTCGGCTTGGAAACGGGCGATTTCCTGCTGCTGCTCGGCGCTCAGCAGCGGGCCGCCCTGATCACCGCGGGCGGCCTGCAGCTCGGCGAGCTTCCGCTCGGTCTGTTCGAGCTCGGCCTGCAGGCGCTGCTCGGCGGCGCGGAACCGGTCCTGCGCGGCGCGGTTCATGGCCTGCACCACCGTGAACGGGCGCGCGTAGGTGCCCTGCGAGCGCACGCTGATCAGGTCGCCGCTGCCGCTGAGGTTGTCGACGGCGTTGATGAAGAACGCGCCGTTGTCGGCAAACGGCTGCACCATGCGGCTGCCGCGAAACTCGCCGACCTGCGCCCAGAAGCGGTCGTAGATGAAATCGGCGTCGGCGACGACGATGAGATTGGCCGGCACGGCCGACTGCTTGAGCACCGTGGCCGGCGCCTCGGCGCCCTCGGGCGGGCCGTCCGGGAAGGCGGTCTTGAGCGCACCCTGCACGCGCGCCGCGAACGTATAGCTGCGATCGGATGACTTGAACTCGCGCAGCAGGCTCTCGGGGTCGGGCTTGTCGAGGCCGTCGGCGCTGACCAGCATGGACTGCCGGCTGGAGGTCATCAGGGGTGTGAACTCGACGCTCGCGCCGTCTTTTTTGGACAGCGCCCCGACCGTGTTCATGTACATCTGCGTCAGGCGCGCGGTGACTACGTCTTTCGGATCGAAATGGTCGGACTTCAGGTCCAGCCACACCAGGTACTCCTGCGCCGGTGCCTGGTCGCTGAAGCTGACCATGCGCGCCGCCTCACGGTCGGCGATGACCTTGTCGGGTTGCATGTCGATGCCCCAGGCGCCGAGCAACGGCCCCAGATCGGACGGCGTCTTGGGCATGGTCATGGTCGGCATGATGGGATCGCGCGGCGGGGCTTCCACGTCGCTGTACGGATCGAGCAACGCCAGCACGCGACCCTTGCGCAGCGCGAACTGGTCGATGGCGAACAGCGTGGCCGGCGACAGATCCTTCGGGTGGATCAGGATCAGCAAGTCGACGTCGTCCGGAATCTTTTTGTCGAACGTAGCCAGCACGCGCACGTCGAACAGCTCGCGCAGCTGCTCGATCACCGCCCAGGGCGGCGCCTGCTGCTGGGTCATCGGCACGATCGAGCCGTTCACCGGCAGCGAGCTCAGCACCGCCACCACCGGCCGCTTGCCCTGGCCGAGTTTGTAGACGAGGCGCGTCAGGTCGTACTCGAGCGTGTCCTCGCTGGCCGGCGACAGGAACGGGATCACCTCCTCGCCGTCGGTGCTGTTGGTGGCGGCGAGGCCAAAGTAGGCGTTCTCGCCGCCCGGTCCGCCCACCGGCAGGCCGCGCAGGCCGAACTGCACGGCACGGTCCTCGGCGTCCGAGAACGGCTCGGGGTCGATCACCTTCAGCTGCAATTTGCCGTGCGAGTGCGCCACGTACTGGCCGAGCAGCGCCTTCACGCGGGCGGCGTAGGCCTGGATCTGCGGCACGTCGCGCAGCGCCTTTTGCGAAAAGAACAGGTTCAACGTGATCGGCTCGTCGAGCTTGTCGAGCACCGCGCGCGAACCGTCGCTGAGCGTGTACAGGTGGTTTTGGGTGAGATCGACCCGAAAGCCGCCGAGCGCCGTGGCGGCCAGGATGTTGACCGCCAGCAGCAGCACCACCGCCACGATCAGGCTGCCGGTCGAAAGAACTCCGCGTCGCATGGAAGTTACCCCTTAACCCGCAGCTTTCTTGGCTTCCACCAGCACCGTGTTGGCGTACAGCCACACGCCGATCATGCTGGCGAAGTAGACGATGTCCGGCAGTTCGATGACGCCGGTCTGAATGGCCTCGAAGTGGCGCAGAAAGCTCAGCGAGGCCACCGCCTGCGTGAGCCAGGCCGGCGCCCAGGCGCCAAAAAAGTCGAGCACGATCGGCAGCCCGCTGACGATGAACAGAAAGCTCACCACCACCGTCAGCACAAAGGCGATCACCTGGCTTTTGGTGAGCACTGACAGGCAAGCGCCAATCGCCAGATAGGCGCCGGCCATCAGCAGGCTGCCCAGGTACCCCGCCACGATGGCGCCGTGGTCCGGATCGCCCAGATAACTGACCGTGATCCAGATCGGGAAGGTCAGCGCCAACGCCACGGCGGTGAACAGCCACGCGGCGAGGAACTTGCCGAGCACGGCCTGGCCGGTGGTGATCGGCAACGTCATCAGCAGCTCGAGTGTGCCGGTCTTGCGCTCCTCGGCCCACAGGCGCATCGCCACCGGCGGGATCAGCACCAGATACAGGTAGGGATGGAACTGGAAGAACGGCAACAGATCGGCCTGCCCGCGGGCGAAGAACTGGCCGAGATAGAACGTGAAAATACCGTTCAGGAACAGAAAGATCACAATGAACACGTAGGCCAGCGGGGTGTAGAAATAGGCCGCCAGCTCGCGCCGCAGCACGGTCAGCATGGCATTCATGAGCGCGTCTCCCGGCCGGCCACTTCGTGCGTCAACTGACGGAACACGTCGTCCAGTCGCCCCTGTTCCACGTACAGCTCGTCGGCCTGCCAGCCGGCGCTGCGCAGCTTGTCGGTGACGGTCTCCAGCAGGCTGCGGCCGTGGCTGGCCAGCAGACGCAGGCGCCGCGCGTCGCCGGTCTCGTCCAGCACTTCCACCCGCGCCACGCCCGGCACGGCGGCGAGCTGTTCGGGCAGATCGACCGGCCCGCCGCGCAGCACCAGCACCACCGCGTTGTGGAACTGCGAGCGGCTGGCCAGCTGCGCCGGCCGGCCGTCGGCCAGCAGCCGGCCGCCGGCGATGATGACGGCGCGGCTGCAGATGGCTTCGACTTCTTCCAGGATGTGCGTCGAGACGATGATCGCCTTGTCGGCGGCGATGTCGCGGATCAGCTCACGCACCTCGTGCTTCTGGTTCGGGTCCAAGCCGTCGGTCGGCTCGTCCAGGATCAGCACCGGCGGGTCGTGCAGGATGGCCTGCGCCAGGCCCACGCGGCGCTTGAAGCCCTTGGACAGGGTTTCGATCGACTGATCCAGCACGCCACGCAGCGCCATGCGGTCGACCACCGCATCGATGCGCCGGCGCCGTTCGGCCGGCTCCAGGCCGCGCACCCCAGCCACGAAGTCCAGGAACCGCCGCGGCGTCATGTCGCCGTACAGCGGCGCGCCTTCCGGCAGGTAGCCGATGGCGGCCTTCACCGCCAGCGGCTCGCGCGTGAGCGCCATGCCGCACACCTCGACCTCGCCCGCGGTCGGCTCGAGATAACCGGTGATCATCTTCATGGTGGTCGACTTGCCGGCGCCGTTCGGCCCCAGAAAACCCACCACCTCGCCGCCGCCGACGCTGAACGACAAATCGTCCACCGCCCGCAGCGGCCCGAAATCCTTGGTCAGATGCCTGACCGCGACCCCTGGCTGCATGCTTGCCTCGTTAGGAAATGCCGGACACTCCCCTGGAATGCCCCGGCGCGCGCCCTGCCCCGAACGCGCCGCGGTGACCGCGCCGGCGTGACAAAAGGCCGGGCATTCTAGCCACAAGCCCGCCGCGCCGCGGCACGACCGACCGATCGTTAACATCGGCGACGTTCGACCACACCACACGGGGACGAGTTCATGACGCAAACCTTCACCGCCGCCGTGATTCAGATGGTGTCCGGCGCCGAGCTGGCCGCCAACCTGGCAAGCGCCGGACGGCTGATCGCGCGCGCCGCCGCGGCTGGCGCCGAACTGGTGGCGCTGCCCGAGAACTTCGCCCTGCTCGGCCGGCGCGAGCAGGACAAGCTGGCGGTGGCCGAGACCGACGGCGCGGGACCGATCCAGGACTTCCTGGCCGACAC
>NZ_JAQVGQ010000197.1 GCF_028696615.1 Immundisolibacter sp.
GCCATCGCCACCACGAAATCGCCGACGCGCTGTGCCAGCGCCGGGTGCGGTTCGCCGGGGCCGAAAAAACCGGCCTCGATGAACTGCCGGCCGTCGTAGACGGCTGCCCGCTCACCCAGATAGTCGGCCAGCTCGGCGCCGAGCGCTTCGCGCTGATCCGGCTTGGCGTGCACCAAGGCGAGGCGCGATTCGCCCGCCAGCGGCAGGCGTAGGCGCTGCAGCAGCTGCGGCTGGTCGTTCAGCAGCAGGCGCTGCGCCGGCGCGATGTCGACGAAGCCGTGGTCTGAAGTGACCAGCAGCAGCGAGTCGGTGCCGGCGATGGTCTTCAGGAACTGCCCGAGCTGCGCCTCGATCTGCCGCAGGTGCTCGCGCGTGCGCCGGTGGCCGATGCCATGCTCGTGTGCCAGTTGGTCGAGCTGCGGCCAGTAGGCGTGCACGTAGCGCGGCGCGCCGTCGGCGCGCAGTAGCCGTTCGAGTTGCCCGAACAGGCCGCCGAGCGAGCGGTAGGCATGCCGCTGCGCAGGTCCGGCGTGATGGCGCGAGTAGGCTGAGCCGGCCAGCTTGCGCGCGGTGACCACATGACAGTCGCGCGTGAGGCGCGCCGCCAGCGGCGGGCTGCGGTAAAGCGTGGCAATGTCGTCGGCCGGCAGCGCCCGCCCGCCGCGCGCCTGCGCCAGCAGCGGTAGCACGACTTGGTCGCGCGCCTCGAACGGCGTGAACCAGCCGAGCAGGCCGTGGCTGGCCGGTGACTGGCCGGTGAAAAACGTCGTCACCGCCGCCGCCGTGGTGGCCGGGCACACGCTGCGCAGGCCTCCCAGCAGGTTGCAGGCCAGCGGGCCGGCCGGGCTGGCGCAGGTCAGATAGTCGAGCCCCAGGCCGTCGATGATCAGCAGCACCAGGCTGCGCTTGGCGGCAAGGGCGCTGACCGGCAGTTCCTCCAGCGGCGGCAGACCAGTGCCGGGCCCGCCGGCGGCCAGCTCGATGCTCGCGATCAGATTCAGGACATCGCGCTCGCCGCGGCAGACCTGTGCCGGCGGGCGCTCAACAGGCCAGGGCCTGACGGCGGTCAACGAACGTTCTGGTGTAGGCACGGCAAGCTGCTATAAAGTGTGGACCGGCCACGCCGAAGTCCGACCGCCGCCGAGCGAGGAGTATCGATCATGAACGCACCCAGCCGCGACCTGCCGGTCCGCACCTGGACCGACCACACGCACGTTCCGTATTACCTGTACACGGACGAGGCCATCTACCGCCAGGAACTCGAGCGCATTTTCTACGGGCCGTTCTGGCACCCGGTGGCGCTGGAAGCCGAGTTGCCGCAGGTCAACGACTACAAAACCGTGGTGGTCGGCGAGACGCCGCTGATCGCCACGCGCACCGGCGCCGACGAGTTCGTGGTGATGATCAACGCCTGCGCGCACCGCGGCGTGCAGATCACCACCGAGTTCAAGGGCTGCGCCACCGACTTCACCTGTCCTTACCATGCCTGGGCTTACGACAGCCACGGCAATTTGCGCAACGTGCCTGGCGAGGACCGTTTCCCGGCCGACTTCGACAAAAAACATTACGGCCTGCGCCGCCTGCGCTCGGTGCTGTGGAACCAGGTGCTGTGGGCCACCTTCGACGATGCCACGCCACCCATCGAGGAGTTTTTCGGCGAGGTGACCGACTCGATCCGCGCCGCGCTCGGCGGCGGCGACCGCCGGCTGAAGCTGCTCGGCTACCAGAAGATCGTGTTCAACTGCAACTGGAAGGTGTACATGGACAACGACGGCTACCACGCCGGCCTGCTCCACACCGCCTTTCGGATGCTGAACTACCAGGGCGGCAAGGCACCGCTGGTGGCGGACGGCTTCGCCGGCCACTGGGGCGCGCACTACGAAGCGCACCGTATGGTCGACAACGGCTATCTGGCCGACCCGACGCTGGTGTTCACCGAGGGCGAGGAGAAAACCGCCGCGGTCAACCTGCTGCGGCCGGTCACGCAGGTGGTCAAGCATCTGAATTCGATCAACTTCCGCTTCGGCCGCCCGCTCGGACCGGACAAGACCGAGGTGCACTACACGTATCTGGCGTTCGCCGACGATCCGCCCGAACTGCTGCAGCACCGCATCCGCCAGTGCGCCAACCTGCTGGGCCCCAGCGGCTTTGTCAGCATCGAGGACGGCTCGATGTTCGAGCGCGTGCAAAAGGCCATGGGCGCGCCGGGCGGCGAGATCGCGTTCCTGAAAGGCCTCAAGGACAGCCCGGACGGCCACCGCAGCCTGCAGAACGACGAGGCCGGCAACACGCCCTGGTGGCGCTATTACAAGCAGGCGATGGGACTGTGAGCATGAACGTGATTCTCGATCCGGGCCTGCTGGCGCGGGTGGATGCCCTGCAGCAGGCGTATGCGCACGCGCTCGACCGGCGCGACATGCCCGGCTGGCTGGCCTGCTTTGCCAGCACCGGCCGCTACGAGCTCACCTCGGCCGAGAACGTGCGCCTGGGGCTGCCGGTCGGCATGATGCTGGACGACTGCCACGAGCGCCTGCGCGATCGCGTCAAGTACGTGAACGAGGTGTGGGCGAGCGTGGTCGATCACTACCAGCCGCGGCATATGCTGTCGCGCGACCTGTGTGCCTGGAGCGACGACGGGGCGATCGCCGCCAGCACCAACTTCTCGGTGTTCTACACCAACGCCGAGGGCAAGTCGGCGTTGCTGGCGACCGGCCACTACGAGGACCTCATCGTCGACGAGGGCGGTGCGCTCAAGTTCGCGTCCAAGCGGGCGGTGATGGACACCGCGGTGCCGCCGCGCTACATCATCTACCCGTTGTGAGCACCGCTGCCGGCGCGGCCGTCAAAACCGCGCCGGCAGGGCTTTTTTGAGCACGATGCGCCGGCGGCTGGTTTCCACGTAACCGCCGCGGCGCAGCTCGCGCAGCACGCGCGCCACCATCTCGCGCGAGGCGCCACAGCGTGCGGCCAGCTCGCGCTGCGGCGGTGGATTGGCAATGAAACATTCGCCATCCTGCTCGATTGCCAGCTCGCCGAGCAGCTGCGCCAGGCGTTGGTAGACGTCGCCCAGCGCGAAGCCGCGCACCGTGTCGGTGAGGTTGCGGATGCGCTGGCCGAGTATGGTGAGCAGCTGCTGGGTCGCTTGCGGGTAGCGCACCAGGATGTCGCGCAGCAGCGGGCCCGGAACCGACAAAAAGCGTGACGGCGCGGTCGTGACCACCGACGCCGAGCGCAGGCCGTCGCCCAGCATGGCCAGCTCGCCGAACCAGCTGCCGGCGCGCAGGATGTTGAGCGTGGCCTCACGTCCGGCGCCGTTGGTGATGAATACTCGCACCTCGCCCGACAGCAAAAAGTACACCGCCGTGCTGGCCTCGTTTTCACTCATCAGCAGATGCCGCGCGCCCACCGTGCGCACGCGCCCGATCTGCAGCAGGCGCAGCATGTCGTCGCCCGACAGCGGCTGCAGAATCGAAAACTGCGCGAATTCCGCGACCATGTCCGGCCCGTCGTGTCGGTGCTGAGGAAGCCGTGAGCGCCGGCATTATCCGGTTCGCCGTCGGCGGCGCGCAAACGCGCGCCGGGCGCCGCTTTCGTCCACTGCGCCGCGGTTTGGCGCTGGGGCTGGCAGTGTGGCTGGCCGGCCTTGCCGCCTGGCTGTGGCCGGCGGCGGACCGCTTCGAGCGAGAGCTTGCCCTGCCGTGGCTGTTCGCCGCCCGCGGGGCGCTGCCGGCACCGCCGCAGGCGTGCATCGTGGCCATCGATCGCGACTCGGCGCGGCGTCTGGGCCTGCCGGAGCGCGTCGACGCCTGGCCACGGCGCGTCTATGCCGAGCTCATCGAGCGGCTGGCGGCGGGTGGGGCGGACGTGATCGTGCTCGACGTCTTTTTTGGGCGCGCGCGGGCGGCGCCGGACGACGCGGCACTGGCCGCCGCCATCGCCGCGGCGGGCAACGTGGTGCTGTTCGGGCGCCTGCAGCGTGAGGTCGAGCGCCTGCCGGCGGCCGGGCCGGACGGGCAGCTGCGGGTCGATCGCCTGCTGGCGCCGTACGCGCCGTTTGCGCGCGCCGCGGCGGCGGTGGCGCCGTTCGTGCTGCCCAAGTCGCCGGCGCGCGTGGATACGGTGTGGACGCACCATCCGGCGGCGCCGGACCAGCCGACGCTGCCGGCGGCGGCGCTGGTGGTGCAGGCCGGGCGCACCTCATGCCCGGCGGCAGGCCGCGCCCCGCCGCCGCAACGGGCGGCCTGTGAGGTGCTGCATGGAGCACGCGAGCGAATGCTCAATTTCTATGGCCCACCGCGCAGCCTGAACATCGTGTCGGCGGCCGATGTGCTGCAGGGCGCGCGGCCCGACGTGCGCGGGCGGGCGGTGTTCATCGGCCACGTCGAGCCGTATTTCCCCAATCAAGCGGACAGCTTTCTGACCGCCGTCAGCCGGCCGGATGGGTTGGACCTGTCGGGGGTCGAGATCGCGGCGACGGCCTACCTCAATTTGCTGCGCCACGAATCTTTGCGGCCCGCGTCGCCGCCGGTGCTGGCGGCCGCCCTGCTGGTGAGCGGGCTCATGCTGGCCGTTTCGTTCCTACCGCTGCGCCCGGCCGGTGCCGCCGTCTGCGCGGCGCTGCTGATGGCGGCGTGCGGCGCCGGCGCGCTGGCGGTGTTCCGGCAGACCCAGCTTTGGCTGCCGCTGGCGCCGTGGCCGGTGCAGGTACTGACGGCGGCGTTCGGCGCGCTGGCTGTTCGGGCCCGCGCGAGCGGGCGCGAGCGGGCGCAGGTGGCGGCGGCGTTTTCGCATTACCTGCCGGCGCACGTGGTGCGGCAGGTGGTGCGCGCCGACGGTGAGGCGGGCCAGCCGCTGGCCGCCACCCGCCAGCGCGTGGTGTGCCTGATCAGCGACGCCACCGGTTACACCCATGTTGCCGAGCGGTTTCCAGCCGATGCCCTCGGCGAGCTGGTGAACCGCTACTACGCCACGCTGCTGGCGCCGATCGGCGCCGAGGGCGGCATCGTGACCGACATCGTGGGCGATTCGGCGCTGGCGCTGTGGCCGCTGACGCAGGCCAGCATCGCGCAGCGTCTGCGCGCCTGTCGGGCGGCGCTTCGCATCCAGCGGGCGCTGGCCGGTTTCGTCATTCCGGGTGG
>NZ_JAQVGQ010000198.1 GCF_028696615.1 Immundisolibacter sp.
CAGCGCCGTCAGCACCTGGAACTCGCCGAGCCGGGCGAGCGCGGCGCCTGGATCCAACACGCCATCGCCCGCCTCGAACAGCCGCTGCAGCGCCGGGACGACGTGCGCCCCGATTCGGGCAGCGAGCACAGCGGGCGTGTCGACGGCCTCGAAGCACACCGCGCCGCCCGCGTGCAGCAGGGCGAGCGCGCCCGCGGCGTCGCCGGCATTGACGGCCGCGGCGAGACGGCCAATGGCGCCGCCGCCGTCGAAGCGATAACTGTGCGTGAGCAGCGCGATGGCGTCGCCAATGCCGCCCGGCCCGCCCCCCGGCGCGGCATCGCCAGTGGCGACGGCGAGGCGCGCCGCGCCGGCCGGGCTGTAGCCACCCGCGCCGGCGCACAGCTCGCCGAGCACGGCGCCGGCTTCGACCGAGGCGAGCTGGTTCGGGTCGCCAAGTAGGATGAGGCGCGCCTGCGCCGGCAGCGCGCACAGCGTGCGCGCCAGCAGCGGCAGGTCGACCATCGACGCCTCGTCGATCAGCAGCAGGTCGCAGGCGAGCGGATGATCGGCGTCGTGCCGCACGCTGCCGTCCGGGCGAAGACCCAACAGCCGGTGCAGGGTCGGCACGTTGTCCGGCAGCTTGAAGCCGGCCGGCAGCACGTCCGCGGACTTTCGCAGGCTTTCGGCCAGGCGCTGCGCCGCCTTGCCGGTGGGCGCGGCGAGCGCGATGCGCGGCGGCCGGCTGCCCACCAGTTCCACCAGCAGCGCCAGCAACCGCGCCACGGTGTGCGTTTTGCCGGTGCCGGGACCGCCGCACAGGATGCCGAGCCCGTGCAGCGCCGCCACGGCGGCGGCGCGGCGCTGGCCCACCGTGCCCGGATCGTCGCCCGGGAACAAGCGCCGCAATGGCGCGGCGAGCGCGGCGGGATCGATGTCCGCGCGCGGCGCGGCGCGTGCGGAAAGATCGCGCGCCAGCCGATCCTCATCCCGCCACAAGCGCTCCAGGTACAGCCGCCCGGCGGCGTCCAGGATCAGCGGCTTTGCGGCACCCGGCTCGCCGACCACGCCGCTGCGAAGCAGCGCCTCGCGCCAGTCGGCGAGTGGCGGCGCGCGCCACGGCGACGCCTCGAACGGCGCCTGCCCGGCCAGGCGCGGGAGCGGCAGACACACGTGGCCGTCGCCGGCGTGCCGACTGGCCAGCGCAGCGGCGAGCGCGAGCTGCGGCGTGGGCCGGGCGGCATGACGCAGCAGCAGGTCCGCGAAGTGCGCGTCGAGCGCACGCAGCGCGCCCGATTGCAGCAGGCCGAGCAGGCGCGCGTCCATCACGGCGCCCCGCACAAGGCGGCTTCGAGCGCGGCCACCAGGTCCGGCGCCGGGCGGTCGAAGTAGATGCCGCCACCGGCCGGCCCCATGCCGCGCAGGAACAGGTAATACACGCCGCCGAAGTGGCGCCGGTAGTCGTAATCCGCCACCCGCAGGCGCAGGTACCGGTGCAGCGCCACGGTGTAGACGAGGTATTGCAGGTCGTAGCGGTGCTCGGCCATGGCGGCGCCGAGCGCGGCCGGCGCATAGTCGGCCGGACCGGGGCCGAGCCAGTTCGACTTGTAATCGGCCAGATAAAACCGCCCGTCGTGCTCGAACACGAGGTCGATGTAGCCCTTGAGCACGCCCTCGACGGCGTCGAAGCGCAGCGCCGCGGCGTCCGCCGCAATGTCAGTGGCCTCGAGCAGGCGGTTCAGCGTGGCGGGCTCGATGCGCGCGAGCGGAAAGTAGAACTCCAGCTCGTCGCGCCGCCGCTCGCGGGTAATGCCGCGAAGGCGCAGCCCGGCGCCGTCGAGCGGCGCATCCAGCACATCCGCGACCAGCCGCTCGAGCGTGCCCTGCCATGACGACGGGTAGCCGGCGAGCACCAGCGTGTGCGCCACGGCATCGGCGAGCGCCGGGCCGTGCGCGGCCGGAAAATCCAGCGCCTCGAACAGCCCATGCAGCGCCGTGCCGGCCGCCGCGCCGCGCGGAAAGCGGGCGATGGGCAGTGCCCCGCTCTCAACCGGCGCGGGCGCCTCGGCAATCACGCTGCCGGCATCGACCGCGTCGTGATCCGGCCGGTCGGCGCCCACGGCGCCGGCGGCCAGCGCCGAGTAACTCGTCACCCGCCAGCGGCTGTCGATGCGGCCGGTGAATGCCCGCGCGCTGCCCTGCGGCGGCGCCGGCAGCGCCAGCGCGCCGGTATCGTCGGGCGGATCGGCGATGACGATGGCGCCATCGCAGGCACCGGCCCGCGCCAGCCACGGCGCGCGGGCGGCGGCGTCGTCGGTTCTTTCGCCAAAGCCGCCGCTGTACAGCAGCCAGCCGAGCGCGCCCTGATCGGCCTGATTGATCACGCCGAACGGCAGCGCGCAGTGCTGGCGCGCGCGGGTGAGCGCCACGTACAGCAGGCGCACCTGCTCGGCCAGCGCCTCCCGCCGGGCCTCGCCAGCGTGTTCGCTGGCGGGGTCGAGATCGGCCACCAGGGCGAAATCCACCGGGTCGTGAAACAGCAACGGCGGCTTGCCGTCCGGTGCCTTCTCGTCCCAGGCGAACGGCAGGAACACGATTTCCCACTCCAGCCCCTTGGCCTTGTGCACGGTGACGATCTGCACCAGGTTGGCGTCGCTTTCGAGCCGCAGTTGCTGCGCCTCGCCGCCGGTGACAGCGCCGGCCATGGCATCGCGCAGGTAGCGCAGTTGCGCGTCGAGGCCTGGCCGGCTGGCGGCCTGCGCCTGCAGCAGCTCGCCCAAGTGCAGCAGGTTGGTCAGCGCGCGGGCGCCGTCCTCGGCCGCATGCAGACGGCCGATGGCACCCGATTCCCGCAGCAGCGCGAGCAGCATGGGCAGCGGACCCGCCGCCAGCCAGCGCCGGTGGGCGGCCTCGAACAGCGCCGCGTGGCGATCGAAGGCCGTTTCATCCGAACCCAACTCGGCGATCTGCTGCGCCGTCGCGCCGAGCACCGGCGTGGCGAGCGCCGCGCGCAGCGCCGCCGCGTCGGCCGGGGCCAGCGCCGCCTGCAAGATGCGCTCCAGCGCCTGCGCCTCGGGGCTGTCGAACACGCTGTCCTCGCGCAGGCACACGCTGTCCACGCCCGCCCGGCGCAGCGCCGCCTGCACGTCCGCGGCCTGGCGGTTGGTGCGCACCAGAATGCCGATGTGCCGGCCGGCGAGCGGTTCATCGCCGACGTGCGCCCGCCCGGCGGCACCGAGCGCCAGCCAGTGCGCCACGCGCGCGGCGGTGGCGGCGAGCGCGCGTTCGCCGGCCGCCTGCTTACTGAGCGCCTTGCCCTGCCCGTCGCGCGCCAGCCACCACAGCTCGAGCGCCGGCGGCTCGGTGCCAGCCACGCGCAGCGGCGTGTGCTCGCGCCGGCCAGCGGCGTCGACCGGTTCGAAGTCGATGCTCTGTGCCGCGCCCTGCAGAACGAACGGCCGCGGATGCCCCGAAAACACCGCATTGACCGCCGCCACCAAGCGCCGCGTGGAGCGCTGGTTGACGCCAAGCGTGTAGCGCTGCGCGGGCGGGATGTCGCGCCGCGCGGTCAGATACGCGAACACGTCCGCGCCGCGGAACTGGTAGATCGCCTGCTTGGGATCGCCGATCAGGTACATGCCAAAGCCGTCGCCGGCCGCCCGCTGCAGCCGCTCGAACAGGCGGTATTGCAGGGGATCGGTGTCCTGAAACTCGTCGATCATCAGCGTGGGATAACGCCGCGCGAGCACCGCTGCCAGCGCCGCGCCGCCGGGACCGGCCAGCGCGGCATCGAGTTCCTGCAGCAGACTGTCGAAGCCGCGCCGACCGGCGGCGGAAAGGCGCCGAGCGCGCTGCGTGGTCAGATACGCGAGCGCGTCGTGCACGGTGTGCACGCGCACGGCGTGGATGAGCGCGTCGGCGGCGACGCACAGCGACTCGATCTGCCCGAACAGCGGATGTTGCGGGGCGCGGGCACCCGTTTTGGCGGCGCCGCGTGTGAGCGCGCCGTCGATGCACGCCTGGCGCAGACGCGCCAAACCATCCGGCGGCGGGCCGCCCGGCGCGGCGGCCCAGGCATCGACGGCCTCGAACAGCGCGCGCAGGTCGTCCGGCTTGTAGCCGTTGTCCTTGGTGCGACTGAGGCCCTTGTCGTCCAGCAACAGCGCCAGCGCCTGGTCGCGCGCGCCCGGCCAGGCGATCGCCAGCGCCGCGCGCGCCTGGTCGAGTGCCGCCGCGGCGCCCGCCACGTCCACCGCCTGCGGCGCCGGCAGCAAGCGCAGGTGCGGCTTGCCGTCGAGCGGTTTGAGAGCCTTGGCCAGATCGTCCGGGCCGTGCGGCCACAGCGTGTACAGCGCGTCGAGCTCCTCGGCAGCGGCGCCGGCGCAGCGCTGACGCCAGAAGTCGCCCAGCACCTGCGCCGTCAGCGGCGCGGTGTCGGTTTCGATGTCGGCCTCGAAGCGGCTGCCGGCGCCGAACGCGTGCTCCGCCAACGCCCGGCCGCAGAAGCCGTGGATGGTGTACACGGCCAGCTCGTCCAGGCGCAGCAGCGCGTCGTCGAGCCGCGCGGCGGCGGCCGCCCGGTCCGGCAGGCGCGCCATCAGCGCAGCGAGAAACTCATCCGCCGCGCCACCGGCCAGCGCGCCGCGCGCCTCGTGCAAGCGGGCGGCGATGCGCTCGCGCAGCTCCGCGGCGGCCGCCTCGGTGAACGTGACCACCAGCAACTGTCCCGGCTCGCGACCGTTTTCCAGCACCTGGCGCAGGTACAGCGCGGCGATGGTCCAGGTCTTGCCGGTACCGGCGCTGGCTTCGATCAGGTGCCGGCCGGCCAGCGGCAGCGCGAGCGGGTCGAGCCGGTTACTCACGACCTCACCCACGCTGCCAGCAAGGGGCCGAACACGCGCATCGCCAGCTCCGTGAAAGCCGGTTCCTGCAGCGGCTCGCGGCCGCGGAAGGCCACCTGCAGGTCGGGGTCGTCGCGCTCGCCCGCAGTGCCCTGGAAACTGTTGCCATTCCACTCGCTCCAGGCCGCCTGCAGGCCCTTGTCAGGCTCGTTGGCGGCGGCGTAGGCCAAG
>NZ_JAQVGQ010000012.1 GCF_028696615.1 Immundisolibacter sp.
GTCGCGCTCGTAACCCTGCATGGTGTGCGGTTCCAGCACGTCGCAGGTGATGTTCAGCGTCACCTCGTCGGTGAACGGATCGAGCACGGCAGTGACCGGGTCCGGCATGAGCACCATGTCGGACTCGCTGATGCCTTTCCAGCCGGCGATCGACGAGCCGTCGAACATCATGCCGCGTTCGAAAAATTCGTCGTCCACCTGCGAGGTGGGGATGGTGACGTGCTGCTCCTTGCCCCGGGTGTCGGTAAACCGCAGATCGAGGAACTTGACGTTCTGTTCGCCGATTCGTTTGAGCACATCAGACGGTGACATGTAATTACGCTCCTTGGCGGATTGACTGACCGGGGACGAAAGACCACCGCGCCAGTCACCTAGGGGGTGAAGGGCGGGC
The DNA here is from genome assembly GCF_028696615.1 of Immundisolibacter sp. GTDB lineage: Bacteria > Pseudomonadota > Gammaproteobacteria > Immundisolibacterales > Immundisolibacteraceae > Immundisolibacter. Next base: position 392 of record NZ_JAQVGQ010000012.1, read on the forward strand.
AGGGATGCGCGACGCCGCCTTCGTAAGCAGTAAATGTGCCACGTCAAGGACGCGCTCGGCGCATATTATGCGCGCAAAAATCATCGGCGTTTTGACGAAACTGGTGCGTTGCGCGCGATGGCGCACCATTATGGTGCATCCGCTGGCGCAAGGGAGCACAGATTCGTGCAAGACATCGTTGTGTGCGCCAGTTTGTGCGGCAGCCAGGTGCAGCAGTCGGGTTTTGTGAAGACGTGTGCGTCCTGCGCGTGTTTTGCGTCACCCGTCCGGTACACGCCCGAACGTGCGCACGCGAATCGAGCCCTTGCGGCCTCGGAGCTTGAAAAATTCACAAGCCCCAGGCCAAGGCAGGCACCTCTGGCTGGAAACGCCGATGGGTGGAAACGCCGATTCACTCAGCGGGTTCCCTTCGGGGCAGAATGCCCCGCCAGGAGTGAATGGCGTAAGCCATTGATTCATTGAGCGTCGCTCGGGAATTTGCCGCGCGACGGCGAGCTGAAAAAATTCCTTGGACGGAATTTTTCAGCACGCCCTTTGGGAGCGGCCTGTCGGCCGCGGTATCCTTTCGCCCGGCGGCCGGTCCACGCATCGGCCGCTCGCCTGCTCAATCCCCCTGATTCAGGCTCCCTCTCCCGGCCATTGCGTCGGGGGAGCGCCGATGTTTGTGTTCTCAACCGCAGTCGGAGGTCTGTCATCAATCCTGTCGAAACGCACGCGCGTAATGCTTATGGCCGACAGCAACCGTCGGCACCCTTCCATCGGACAAGGAAAGCCATGTTCAAAGCCACTTCAACCACCCTGGGCGCGCTTGCCCTGGCGGGGTTCCTCAGCCATGCCCAGGCGGCCGACGTCGCCGCGGGCACCGTCATCAACGCCTCCAACCTCGACCAGATCAAATCCCAGACCTTCGAGGGCAAGCCGCTGGCCGACCTCATCCTGCCAACGCAGGAAAAACTGATCCGCGAGTACGGCCTGCAGATGCGCCTGCGCAAGAGCGAGGCGGTGCCGGTCGATCCCAAGCTGGTGGCCGCCACCAAGGAAAACGCCGGCAAGGCCAGCATCGATGCGAACGGAAAACTGCAAGGCTTCGTCACCGGCATGCCGTTCGCCAGCATCGACGCCAACAACCCGGCCGACGGCGCCAAGGTAGCCTTCAATTTCATGCGCGGGCCGTGGTACGCCGACGTGGTGGACTACAACCCCATGTATTTCGCGCTGATCAACGGCCAGAAGGGCTTCGAGCGCGAACAGCACTGGCGCTTCGCCCGCTACCTCGCCGACGGCGCTCTGAACCCGGCGTTGAAGGATCCAAAGGGCGAGATCGCCAAGTATGAGGTGGTGCTCAACAAGTACCCGAACGACTCGCGTGGTCTGGGCGTGCTGACCATCCAGTACACCGACGCCCGCCTGCCGGACGTGTACGCCTACGTGCGCAGCGTGCGCCGCGTGCGGCGTCTGTCCAGCAACGCCTGGTCCGACCCGCTGTCCTCCACCGACCTGCTGACCGACGAGTCCTTCGGCATGAGCCTGGACCCGTCCTGGTACGCCGGCTGGAAACTGCTCGGCAAGCGCTGGATCCTGGCCTCGGCCCACTCAACGATCGCAGTGCCGACCAGTGGCGATCAACGCTTCCCGATGATCGACACCAGCAAGGCGCCGTACTGGAACATCCTGGACGACTGGGAGCCGCGCGAGGTGTACGTGGTGGAGGGCACGCCCGGCCAGGGTCACCTGCTCAGCCGCAAGGTGCAGTACTACGACGCCGATATCCACGCGCCGATGCTGCACTGGCAGGAGTTCTACGACAAGAAGAACGAGCTGTGGCGCATCGAGAACTGCAACTACCACCCGACCAAGCGTGACGACGGCACCATGGCGCCGACCGTCACCTACGTGCCGGTGTACGACCTGCAGCGCCTGCACGCCACCATCGTGTTCGCCGACCCGCAGGGCCGGCACAACTACGAGGGCGCCAAAGCGGCCGAGTTCACGCCGGATGCCATCCCGCGTCTGATTAATTGATCGGACGCTGCCGCGCGGCACACGCCCGCGCGGCAGCGTCCCTGACGCATCCCAACCGCAAGGTTGGACGAACGCCCGCCGGCCTGCGACCCGCGGGCGTTTTTTTGTGCCCACCGATCGCCCCGACCGATGCTATGTTTCAGGCAAGATCGACGACGACCGCGGCTGAGCGCTTGTGAATTTTTCAAGCGCGCAGGCCGGCAAGGGATGGCCGGACGCGAATCGAGCCCTTGAGGGCTTGATGCGCGGGAGCACGTCCGGGCGTGTACCGGACGGGCGACACAAGAAATGCGCAGGACGCGCATTTCTTCACAAACTCTGAGCGCTTGTGAATGTTTCAAGCGCTCAGGCCGGCCAGGGATGGCCGGACGCGAATCGAGCCCGCCAGGGCTTGATTCGCGGGAGCACGTCCGGGCGTGTACCGGACGGGCGACACAAGAAATGCGCAGGACGCGCATTTCTTCACAAACCCTGAGGAGGCCCGCGTGGACAAGTCCGAATTTTTCGCCAACGCCCGCCCCGACACGCAGGGCCCACTGAGCGGCCTTCGCGTGCTGGAAGCGACCAATTACGCCTCGGGCCCGGTGTGCGGCATGATCTTGTCGGACCTCGGCGCCGAGTCCATCAAGTGCGAGCTGCCGGGCACGGGTGATCCCAACCGCTTCGTGCCGCCGTTCATACGGGGTCAGCGCGACGGTGAATCGTCGGTGGTCTACAACAGCATGAACCGCGGCAAGCGCTGCGTGACGCTCGACTTTCGAAAGCCCGAAGGCCAGGAGCTGTTCCGGCGTCTGGCCGCCACGGCCGACATCCTGATCGAGAACTTCGCGCCCGGCACCATGGACGCCTGGGGGCTGGGTTACGACGCCATCCGTGCCATCAGGCCCGACATCATCTACACGTCGATTTCGGGCTTCGGCCAGTTCGGACCACTGTCGCACAAGCGCGGTTTCGACCCCGTGGGCCAGGCCATGGGCGGACTCATGAGCGTCACCGGCGAGGCCGGCGGGCGGCCGCTGCGCGCCGGCACGGTGATCGCCGACGACATGGCCGGCTGGCAGGCGGCCATCGGCACGCTGGCCGCGCTGCACCATCGCAATGCCACCGGCGAGGGCCAGCGCATCGACGCCTGCCTGACCGACTCGCAGCTCTACGCCACCTCGTACGGCATCATGGCCGCCGCCGAGTGCGGTTACATCTGGCAGCGCTCCGGCAATGCCATCGGTGGCGGCGCGCCGATGAACACCTACCTCACCGCGGACGAGCATTGGCTGTGCCTGTTCGCGCCGTTCGAGAAGCAATGGCGGGCGCTGTGCGCGGTGATGGGCAAGCCAGAGCTCGCCGACGACCCACGCTGCAGGGACTGGGATGCACGCGTCCAAAACGCCGAGTTCGTCGACCTCGAAGTCGCTGCCTGGGTGGCCACGCAGACCGCCGCGCAGGCCGAGGCGACACTCGAGGCCGCCGATATCGTGGCCGCGCCGGTGATGGACTTCGGCGAGATCGTGAACTTCCCCCACTACCACGCCCGCGACATGATCGTGAAAGCCGAGCACGCGGTGCACGGCCCGATCACGCACTACGGCGTCGCCGCCAAACTGTCGCGCACGCCCGGCCGGGTGCGTCGGGCGGCGCCGCTGCTGGGTGAGCACAACGCCGAGGTGCTGGGCGGCGAGCTGGGTCTCGGCGAGGCGGCGCTGGCCGACCTCAAAGCCCGCAAGATCATCTGACCTGACCATGACCCGCCTGCCGAAGCTGCTCGATCTCATCGACGCGCTGATCGGCACGCCGTCGGTCAGCAGCTTCGAGCCGGGTCTGGATCGCGGCAACCGTGCCGTGATCGACCTGCTCGCCACCTGGCTCGAAGACCTCGGCTTCGCGGTCGAGCTCCAGGATCTCGGCACCGATCCCGCCAAGGCCAACCTCATCGCCACTTTGGGAAGCGGCGACGATGGCCTGGTGCTGGCCGGTCACACCGACACCGTGCCGTGCGACCCCGCGCTATGGCGGCGCGACCCGTTCACGCTGCACGAGGCGGACGGGCGCCTGTACGGCCTTGGCAGCGCCGACATGAAAGCGTTTCTCGCGCTCGCCATCGAGGCCGTGCGCGAGCTGCGCGCGAGTGATCTCAAGCGCCCACTCGTGCTGCTGGCCACCGCCGACGAGGAAAGCGGCATGCTGGGCGCCCGGCGCCTGCTCGCTGCTGGCCGGCGCCTTGGCCGGCACTGCATCGTCGGCGAGCCGACCGGGCTCAAACCCATCCGCCAGCACAAGGGCATCTTCGACGAGCGCATTCGCCTCGTCGGCCGCAGCGGCCACAGCAGCGATCCCGCGCTCGGCAACAGCGCGCTCGAAGGCATGCACGCCGTGATCGGCGCCCTGCTCGCCTGGCGCGAGGAACTGCAGGCCCGTCACCGCGACGTCGCGTTTGCGGTACCGGTGCCGACACTGAACCTCGGCCACATCCACGGCGGCGACAACCCGAACCGCATCTGCGGCGCCTGCGAGCTGACGCTGGACCTGCGCCCGCTGCCGGGCATGGACATCGCCGCGCTGCGCGAACAGCTACGTGAGCGGGTTCTAGCCGCCGTGGCGCCGCGCGGGCTCACGGTGCAGTTCGAGGCCATTTTCGACGGCCTGCCGCCGCTGGCGACACCCGCCGATGCCCACCTGGTGCGCCTGGCCGAACAGCTCGCCGGCGCCGCCGCCGGCGCGGCCGCCTTCGGCACCGAAGGCCCGTACTACGCCGCGCTCGGCTGCGATACCGTCATCCTCGGCCCCGGCGACATTGCCCAGGCGCACCAACCGGACGAGTATCTGGCGCTAGGCCGGCTGCAACCGACCATCCGCCTGCTGCGCGAGGCGGTGCGCCGGCTGTGCCTGTGACGTCCCGCCACGGCTGAGAAAGTCCGCGCTGGAAATTTTTCAGCCGTGCCGCAGCGCATCCACCGCGCGGCCGACGCAGTGGTAATCGAAACCCTCGGCCGCCATGCGCCGCGGGTCGTAGACGTTGCGAAGATCCACCACCACCCGCCCGGCCATGCGCTGGCGGACCTCGTCGAGGTCCAGGCCGCGGTATTCGTTCCACTCGGTCATCAGCACCAGCGCGTCGGCGCCGGCGAGCGCCACGTAGGGATCGTCGCAGTACTCGACCGCCGGCGGCAGCAGGCTGCGTGCCTCGGCCATGCCCTTCGGATCATGGGCGCGGATGCGTGCGCCGCGGTCCAGCAGCGGCGGCAGGATGGCCAGCGCCGGCGCCTCGCGCATGTCGTCGGTGTTGGGTTTGAAGGTGAGGCCGAGCACGGCGATGGTCTTGCCGGCCTCGCTGCCGCCGAGCGCCTGGCGGATCTTCAGCACCATGCGCGCCTTCTGCGCGGCGTTGACCTCGACCACCGCCTCGACGATGCGCGACGGCGCGCCGGCCTCCTGCGCCATGCGGATCAGCGCCAGCGTGTCCTTGGGAAAGCACGAGCCGCCGTAGCCCGGCCCCGGGTGCAGGAACTTGCGCCCGATGCGGCCGTCGAGGCCGATGCCGCGCGCCACGTCGTGCACGTCGGCGCCGACCTGCTCGCACAGCTGCGCCATCTCGTTGATGAAGCTGATCTTGGTGGCCAAAAACGCGTTGGCCGCGTACTTGATCAGCTCGGCGGTCTCGAGGCCGGTGACCACGATCGGCGTCTCGATGAGGTTCAGCGGCCGGTACAGCTCGCGCAGCAACGCCTCGGCGCGCGGACTTTCCACGCCCAGCACCACTCGGTCGGGGCGCATGAAATCGCCGATCGCCGCCCCCTCACGCAGGAATTCCGGATTCGACGCCACGTCGAAATCGGCCGCGGGGTTCAGTTCGCGCACGATGCGCCCGACCTGGCGGGCCGTGCCCACCGGCACGGTCGATTTGTCGACGATCACCGTGTAGCCGGTCAGGTGCTCGGCCACCTGCCGCGCGGCAGCGTAGACGTAGCTCAGATCGGCGTGGCCGTCGCCGTGCCGGCTCGGCGTGCCGACGGCAATGAACACCAGGTCCGCGTCGCGCACCGCAGCCGGCAGGGCGGTGGTGAAAATCAGCCGGCCGGCGGCGGCATTGCGCGCCACCAGCTCGTCGAGACCCGGCTCGTAGATGGGAATCTCGCCCCGGCGCAGGCGCGCGACCTTGCCCGGATCGATGTCCACACACACCACGTCGGCACCGAAATCCGCAAAGCAAGCGCCGGATACCAGGCCCACGTAGCCGGTACCGATCATCACCACGTTCATGCGTACGAAAACTCCCTTGGAACGGTCGACCACGCGAGCGGCAGGCATGATCGCATGGCCGGTTTGCGATGCGCGGTCGGCGGTCGCCTGAAGCACCGGGGCGACGAGCTGGAAAAGGGCGCGACGGCGCCTGCTAAATTACCCACGCACCCTCTGGAGCCACCCATGACCGACCCCGGATTCGTCCGCCTGCGGGCTTACGAACACGCGCTGTACCACTGCGCCACCTGCAACTACTGCGTGTCCGCCAGCTGGCCGGAGCGTGGCATCGACGGCGTGTGCGCAACGCTGCGCGGCCACTCGCCGGCGGCGTCCTACTCCGGCAAGGGCTATCTGGCCACCGCCCGCGCGTTGCTGGAAGGCGAAGCGCTCGATCTTGCGAGCGTCGCCGAGCGGGCGTTCGCCTGCACCACCTGCGGCAACTGCGAGGCGGTGTGTCCGATCGGCATGCCGCCGGCCGCGGTGCTGAAGGCGCTGCGCGCCGAGTTGGCAGATCGCAATTCTGCACCCGGCGGCGCCATCGCCATCCGCGACGCGGTACTGAGCCGGCAAAACCCCTGGAATGCGCCGGCCGTGCAGGGCACTGACTGGAGCCTTGGCCTCGTTCCGCATCCGCGGCCGAACCTGTGGCTGCTGCCCGGCTGCGCGGCGGCGCATCGCCAGCCCGCCGAGGCGCGCGCGGCGGCGCAGTTGCTCGGCGTGATCGGCTACGACGTGGCGTGGTCCACCGAACCCACCTGCTGCGGCGCGCCGCTGTCGGCGCTCGGGTTTGTCGACGCGGCCGGCACCCAGCACGCGGCGCTCGCCACCGGCACGCCGCCGCTACCGCGCGCCGTGCTGGGCGCTGAGTGCCTCGCCGAACTGCGCGCTGCAGGACGGCCCGCCACGGCGGTGCTGGAGCTGCTGCACGCGGCGCTGCACGACGGCCGGCTCGAAGCCGCCGCGCGCGGCGACTCGCCACCGCCCGCCGTGGTGGCCGTACTGGACGGCTGCCATTGGTCCAAACCGCATCACGGCCTCGCCGATCTCGACGCCCCGCGCCTGCTGCGCGACATCCTGACCAGGCTCGGCGTGCAAGTCGCGCAGGCCCCGGCGGCGCCGCGCTATGCCGTGTGCTGCGGCGCGGCCGGCGGCATGGCGCAGCTGCACCCCGCCTCGGCCGCACGCATGGCGGGCGCGCACCTGGCCGGCCTCGACCAAGTCGGCGCGCTGGCGCTGATCAGCGCCAGCCCGCTGTGTGCCGGGCACCTTTCCGTCCACGCCGGCGGGCGGTTTCCGGTGTACGGCATCTGTGAATTCATCGCCGCCCATTTTGCCGTTGCGGGGCCCGAGCAATGAGCTGGCAGGACGACATCAGCGCCCTGCTGCCGCCGGGCTTGGCCTGGCAGGAGCCGGTCGATACGCTCGCCTACCGGCGCGACACGTCCATCATCGCGCCCGGCCGCCCGGATCTGGTGGTGCGCCCGCTGGACGCGCCGACCGTTGGCCGCGTGCTGGCGGCGGCCAGTCGCCTGCAGGTGCCGGTCTACACGCGCGGCGCCGGCTCCATGTACGCCGGCGGCGTGAACCCGCACGCCGGCGGGCTGGTGCTGGACCTGGGCGGCCTCGATCGCATCCTCGACATCGACACCGTCAAGGGCGTGGTGGTGCTCGAGCCCGGCGTCACGTTCGGCGCCCTGCTGGCGGCACTCGAGCCGTTCGGGCAGACCATTGGCATCGTGCCGTCCACCGGCGCTGCCGCCACCGTCGGCGGCGCGGTCAGCGCGCACGCGCTCGGCACCGGTTCACCACGCTTTCAGAGCATGGGCGACCAGGTGGCCGGGCTCGAAGTGGCGCTCGCCGACGGCAGCTTCATCCGCACCGGCAGCGCCGCCGCGCACGAGGCGGGATTTTTTCACCGCTACGCCATCGGCCCCGACCTGACGGGGCTGTTCATCGGCGCCGACGGCACGCTCGGCGTGGTCACCAAGATCGCGCTGTGGCTGCACCCGCTGCCGGCGCACCGGGAAACCGGCTGCCTCGGCTTCGCCGACTACCCGTCGGCGGCGGCGTTCCTGGGCGAGCTGCAACGCAAGGCGCTGCTGGACAACGTCTGGTACGGCGCCGGTTACGACGCAATCGCCGTGCGCGGCCGGCTGCTGGGAGCCGATCCGGGGCTCGATCCGGCCAGCCTGCCGCGTTTCGTGCTGGGCATGGATTACGGCGGCGAGGCCGACGCCGTGGCGCGCGACCGCGCGCGCATCGAAGCGCTCGCCGCCCACTACGGTGGCCAGCCGCAGCCGCGCTTCGACGAGGTGTACTTCCACCACCTACGCCGGGACGAGCTGTACTGGTACTCGTACGCCGGCTATTTCGCCAAGTCGCGCTGCGCGATGGTGATGGCCTCGCTGCCCACCGACACGCTGCCGGCGTTTCTGGACCAGGCGCAGCGCTGGCGCGAGCGGCACCCGCAGTTCACCTGGGCAAGTGCGACGGTACTGTGCCGGCGCGGCCTGCACGGCGCGGTGCTGACCTTTTATGACGAGCAAAGCCAGTGGGCGGACGTGCAGCAGGTGGTGGCCGGCTGCACCGGGGAACTGATGGCGATCGGCTGCGTGCCCTACAAGAGCGGCAAGCTGTGGGCGGCCGAGGTGAGCAAGCTCACCGAATACCAGCGCACCCTCGCGCGCATCAAAACGGCGCTCGACCCGGTCGGCGTGCTGGCACCGGGAAATCTGGGACTGTAGGCAGTCGCCGAATGAAACCCGGGCGTACTGCCCCCGCCGGGCCAGTCGTCAAAACAGCCCGGCGAGGTCGATGCTGGCCGCCGGCAGCAAGGCCGGCGCACGTACCTACTTGACCAGCAGCACCGGCCGGTCGGCGAGGTGCAGTACCTCGCTGGCCACCGAACCCAGCAGGGCGCCCTTGACGCCGCCGAGTCCGCGCGTGCCCATGACGATCTGGTCGCAGCCATGCTTGGCGGCAAACTCGGCGATCGAGGCGGCCACATCGCCCACCACCACGTGCGATTCGGTGGCGACGCCGTTTTGTGCAAGCAGCTTCTCTGCCGGCTCGAGCGCCGCACGCGCCTCGTCGCGGTAGTAGGCGTCCAGCGCCTCCTGACTCAAAAAACGCCGCACCAGACCCGACGCCACCGGCGGTTGCACGTTCAGCAGCAACACGGTCGGCGGCTTGGCCAGATATGCGCCCATCGCCGCCACGTGACGGGCGGCGCGCAGCGCATGTTCGGAGCCATCCACGGCCAGCAGAATCTTCATCGCTCCCCCGTTTCGTCACCATCGGCCGGCGGCGCCAATGCGACCTCGCGAACCACCGCCGGCCGCCGCGCGGCCAACCATTTGCCGACCACCACCACCAGCAGCGCGCCCAGCGGCGGCGCTGCGCGGTGCGCGTAAGGAACCGCCTGCTCGAGCCAGGCGCGCACGAAACCATCGTTGACCATCATCTCGGCCGCCACGTAGCCGAGCAGCGCCGCGCCGATCACCACGATGATCGGGTAACGGTCCATCAGGCGCAGCAGCACGGCGCTGCTGAACACGATCAGCGGGATGCTGATCGCCAACCCCAGGATCAGCAACAGGGCACTGCCCTTGGCCGCCGCCGCGATGCCGACCACGTTGTCGAGGCTCATCGCCACGTCCGCCACCAGGATGGTGCGCACGGCGCCGGCCAGCGTGGTGGCAGCCGGGCCATCGTGCCCGTCCTCGCCGCCCTGCGGGCGCAGCAGGCTGATGCCGATCCACAGCAACAGCGCCCCGCCGGCCAGCTTGAGCCCCGGGTAACTGAGCAGCGCCGCCGCCAGCAGTGCCAGCAGCACGCGCATGGCGATCGCCGCGCCGGTGCCGAGCAACACCGCGCGCCGCCGCTGCGCGGCCGGCAGGCCGCGCGAGGCGAGCGCGATCACCACCGCATTGTCGCCGGACAACACGATGTCGATGCCGATGATTTGCAGCAGCGCAACCCAGAACGCCGCGCCGGAGGGTAGTTCGTGCATGGGCAAACCGGCCTGGAAGGGGCCGGCATTCTAACCGGCCCGCCCGCGCAGTATCGTTGCAGCACCGGGCGGTGCCACGGCGCCGCGCGGATTCACGCCAGGCGCACGCGCCTGCACCCTGGCGGGCGCCGGAACCCAAGCCGGCCCCGCCCCACCGGAGGAGAAAACATGGCCGAATTCACCCGCAGCGAAGCCAAAGCCTGGGCCAAGAAACGCGTGCGCGATTTCTACGCCGCGCCGATCACGCCGTTGACCCGGGACTTCCAACTCGACGAAGCCGGCATCCGCGACAACATCGAGGCCTACATCGACTGGGGCGTCGATGGCCTGGTGATCGGCGGCTTCGCCAACGAGACCTGGAACATGCGCCCCGAATGGTGGTACCGCCTGCACGAGATCACGGCCGATGCCGTGCGCGGGCGCACCGATCTTTGGACCATCATCCTCGACCCCTGCGCCGAGGTGTGCATCGACAAACTCAAGCACGTCGAGAAGCTCGGCTTCTCGGGCGCCGAGCTGATGAACCCGATGACCCAGCTGCGCGGCGACGACGAGATCTACAACTTCTTCAAGTACGTCACCGACCGCAGCGATCTGGCCATCTGCCTGTACCGCACGCCGGTGTCGGGCAAGGTGATGGGGCTCGAGCTCCTGAAGCGCCTGGTCGACATCCCGACCGTGGTGTGCACCAAGCAGGGCAACCTCAACCGCGCCGAATCGCTGCTGCTGCGGCGTTCGTTGCGCGACGATTTCATCGTGTCGGACCCGACCGAGCACTTCTATCTCGACGATTTGCGCGAGGGCGGGCAGGTGCTGTTCGCCGAGTTCTCGTACCTCATCTACGGCCGCAAGCGCTCGGTGCTGCGCTCGTACGTCAACAAGGCCCGCGCCGGCGACTTCGAGGCTGCCTATCCGGAATGGAAGAGCCTGCGGCCGATCTGGTACCTGTACGAGGACGAGTTCATGAACCCGCTCATCCGCACCGCGTCGTATGCCTCGCTGATGTCGGTGATCAAGATCTGGTGCGAGACGCTGGGCCTGAAGGCCGGCCCCATGAAGCCGCCGGTCGAGCACCTGCCGCCAGCCGACCGCGAGCGCCTGGTCGGGCGCATCAAGGCGCTGGGCCTGGTCTGAGAGCTTGTGAAGTTTTCAAGCTCCGAGGCCGGCCAGGGATGGCCGGACGCGAAGCGAGCCCTTGAGGGCTCGATTCGCGCGAGCCCGTCCGGGCATGTACCGGACGGGCGACGCAAGAAATGCGCAGGACGCGCATTTCTTCACAAACTCTGACCGCAAGCCGCGTTCTTGACCTGCGGCAAGCCGCCGCCGCGCCCTGCCCGCACCATGCCGGCTGCACCGCCCTTTGGCGGGCAAGCCGGCCCAACGCCGACCAGGACAACGACCGGGCAGGAGGATCAACGCGATGGCCGTCAGCCGCATCGGCTACATCAGCCTGTATGTCACGGACCTGCATGCCGCCCTGCGCCACTATGTGGAGGTGGTGGGCCTGCGCCAGACCGACCGCGACGCCGCCGGCCGGCTTTATCTGCAGGCCGCCGACAACCAGGACCACCACTGCCTGGTGCTGACCGAGGCGCCCACGGCGGGTCTCGATCACGTCGCCTTCAAGGTGGGCGAGGCCGAGGACCTGGCGGAAGCCCGCGCCGCCATCGAGGCGCGCGGCATCGCCGTGCGGCAGGTGCCGGCCGGTGACGTGCTGGGTGCCGGCGCGGCCATCGCGTTTACGCTGCCGTCGGGGCAGGAAATGCGCCTGGTGCACCACCTCGACAAGATCGGCTACGCCGCCGGCATGCGCAACCCGAATCCAGTCCCGCCGCACGGCAAGCCGGGCGCGCGGGTGACGCATCTCGACCACCTGCTGCTGGCCGGCGAGCGGCCGGCCGACACCGCGCAGTTCCTGATCGACGTGCTCGACTTCAACCTGTCCGAACAGGTGGTGGCGCCGGACGGCAGCGTGATCGCGGCGTTCACCACCTGCGGGCACACCATGCATGACCTGGCCATCGCGCCCGGGCCGAACGGCCACCTGCACCACATCGCGTTTGGTCTCGAGAGCCGCAGCGACGTGATCGGCGCCGTCGACATCATGAAAGAGGCCGGCACCACGCTGATGGAATACGGCCCGAGCCGCCACGGCGTGTCGGGCGTGACCACTATTTACTTCTTCGACCCGGCCGGCAACCGCAACGAGGTCTACAACGGCGCCTACCAGGCCGGTGGCGTGCCGGGCCTGATTGCGCCCATCGTCTGGCAGGCGGCCGAATTCCCGCGCGGCGCGTTCTATTACGAAAGCGTGGTGCCGGAAACCTTCTTTGCGGAAACCACCTGAGGTCACCGCCATGGCACTCAAACACCGCGGCATCCACCGTCTGGGCTACGTGCGCCTGGCGCTGGCCGATGCGCGCCTGAGGCGTGCCGAGGACTTCTACTGCGGGCAGTTCGGCCTGCTGGAATCGCGCCGCGGGCCGGGGCGGCTGTACCTTCGCTGCTGGCACGAGCCGTTCGCCTACTCGCTGGTGCTGGAGGAAGCCGCCGACAGCCGCCTGGTCGAAATCGGCTTTCAGGTGCGCGATGCGGCGGACGTCGCCCGCCTCGCCGATGCGGTCGCGGCGGCCGGCGTGGCGGTGACGCCCTGCGCAGCCGGCGCGGAACTCGAAGCGCTCGGCGAGAGCATCGCCTTTAGCGTGCCCGGCGGCCCGCGCCTTCGCCTGTACGCCGACATGGCGCAGCCGGGCTACGTGACCGGCTACGACTCACCGGACTGGGTCACGCCGCGACCGCTGCGCGGCACGCCGGCGCCGTTTTTTCTGAACCACGCCGGCGTCACCGTGAGCGATCCGCAGGCGGCGGTGGATTTCCTGACCCGGGTGCTGGGCTTCGTGGTATCCGAGCGTATCGAGGCCGCCGACGGGCGTCTCCTGTCGGCGCTGCTGTTTCGGATGTCCAAGGAAGTCGGCGGCCAGGAGCTGGCGCTGTTTCCGGGCCCGGCTGGCGCGCTGCACCACATCGCGTTCACCAAGGAAGACCCGAACGACATCCTGGTGGCCGGCATGTATTTGCGCGAAGCCGGCGTCGACATCGACCGCTACGGCCCGACCCGCCAGTCCTACGGCAAGACCTTCTCGCTGCACTGCCGTGACCCGTTCGGGGCGCGCCTCGAACTGTGCGCCGGCGGCCGCGTCACCGAGGTGCACAGCGAGTTCGAGCCGGTGGTCTGGGACGAGGCCGAACTCGGCAAGGCGCTGTCCTGGTACGACCGCGACCTGCAGACGGACTTCCTGGCGCCATCGTTCGTCTGAAGCGGCGGCAGTGTAAGGTTGCTTCCCTGGGTTTTCTTGGGGGGGAAGCGTGGCCACCTGGGCAATTGGCGACATCCAAGGCTGCTTCGACGAACTACAGGCTCTGCTGCGCGGGATCGACTTTCGGCCCGACCGCGACCGGCTGTGGCTGGTCGGCGATCTGGTCAACCGCGGCCGGCAGTCGCTCGAAGTGCTGCGTTTCGTGCACGCGCTCGGCGACGGCGCGATCACGGTACTCGGCAACCACGACCTGCACCTGCTGGCGACCGCCGCAGGATATGGCCGCCTCAAGCGCGGCGACACACTCGGGGCGGTGCTCGAGGCGCCCGACCGCGACGACCTGCTCGACTGGCTGCGCGCACGGCCGCTGTTTCACTTCGATGCACACCTTGGCGTGGCCATGGTGCACGCGGCGCTCGCGCCGGGCTGGGACATCCCCACCGCCGCGGCGCGGGCGCATGAGGTGGAAACGGTACTGCGCGAGGAACCGGACGGTTATTTCCGGCACATGTACGGCGACACGCCGCACCGCTGGGACGACGCCCTGCGCGGCGCGCAGCGCCTGCGCGTGATCACCGATTACCTGACGCGGGTGCGCTTTTGCCGGCCGGACGGCACCTACGACATGCGCGCCAAGGGGCCGCCCGGCAGCCAGCCGCAGGGGTTTCTGCCCTGGTACGAGCTGCCGGGACGCGCCAGCGCCGGCACGCCGATCGTGTTCGGGCACTGGTCGGCAGTGGGCGTGGTCGAGCGCGACGACATCTACGCGCTCGACACCGGCTGCGTCTGGGGGCGTCAGCTGAGCGCCCTGTGCCTGGACGAATGGCGCTGGGTCAGCGTGGACTGCGGCGGCTACAGCCGCTGATCGATTCGGCGTTTTTTTGGCCGGGGCGGGCTGTCCCGGCGGGCTGAAAAAATTCCGGCAAGGAAATTTTTCAGCCTCTTGCCCGGGCGCGGCTACCATTGACCGGCGCCCGGCGCGCCAGGGATGGCAGTTGTGACACTTTTTGCTGAAGGAGGAGACCCGATGAATGCCACCCAGCGTCCCACCCTGCCCTTCGACTGGCCCGGCCAGCAGGACAGCGTCACCCGCGTCCCCGGCCGGGTATTCGTGGACCCCGACATTTACGCGCTGGAACAGGAGCGCATCTTCCGCGGCCCGGTGTGGAACTTCGTGGGCCTGGAGGCGGAAATCCCGAACCCCGGCGACTACAAGACCGTGCAGGTGGCCGACACGCCGGTCATCGTCAGCCGCGACCGCGACGGCGGCATCCGTGCCTGGCTGAACCGCTGCTCGCATCGCAACGCCAAGATTTGTCTCGACAAACAGGGCAACACCGACAGCTTCTACTGCGTCTACCACCAGTGGAGCTACGACCTCACCGGCAAGCTGATCGCGGTGCCGTTCGCGCGCGGCATCGGCGGCGAGGGCGGCATGCCGGCCGACTTCGACATCAACGCCATCCGGCCGAAGAAGCTGCGGGTCGAGAACTTCTGCGGCGTGCTGTTCGTGAGCTTCAGCGACGACACGCCGCCGTTCGAGCAGTACGTCGGCCCGCAGGTGGCGAAGTTCATGCGCCGCATCTTCAACCGGCCGATCAAGATCCTCGGCCACCAACACCAGCACATGCGCGGCAACTGGAAGCTGTACGCCGAAAACCCGCGCGACGGCTACCACGCCAGCCTGCTGCACCTGTTCTTCGCCACCTTCGGCCTGTTCCGGGCCAGTCAAAAAGGCCGCCTGCACGTCTCAGACGACGGCCTGCAGACCTGCTTTTACACCTACGTCGGCAAGGAGGACGAAGCCGCCCGCCAGCAGGGCATGAAGGAAGCCGCCCACACCTACCGGGAAGGCACCTACACGCTGGAGGACATGAACCTCCTGAAGGGCAAGATGGAATGGGACGACGACATCAACCTGGTCATCATCGACGTGTTCCCGATCATGATGCTGCAGCAGATTTCTAACGTGCTGAACATCCGTCAGTTCGAGCCGCACGGCCCGGACGGCGTGACCGTGCACTACACCTTCTTCGGCTACGCCGACGAGGCGCCCGAGCTCACCGACATGCGCCTGAAACAAATCAACCTGATCGGCCCCGCGGGCCTGGTGTCGATGGAGGACGGGCTCGCCATCGAGATCGTGCAGCAGGGCATCGCCAAGGACGGCAATGCGGAGGCCATCATCGAGATGGGCGGCAAGACGGTGGCCGCCGAGACCACCTTCATGGCCAGCGAAGACCCGGTGCGCGGCTTCTGGAACGGCTACCGGCGCCTGATGGGCTTGTAGGGCCGTTACTCGGCCGGCACGGTCTGGGCCGTGTCGGCCGGCGCGCGGGCACGGAAATCGACCACCGCCTGCGCGGCGTCCGGCAGCGCGAGGCCCGACGTCGCCTCCTGGCGCAGCAGCGGCGCCAGTGTGGTTCGCAGCACCGTGAACAGGCGCGGATTGGCGGCTTCCTGGGCGCGCAGCAGCGCCTTCATCTGCTGGCGCTGGCGCGTGGAGGCGTCGCAGGTCGGGCAGTTGTCCGGGATCACCGGCAGCGGACCGTGCTCGGCAAACGCCTCGGTCTGCCGCTCGCGGGCGTAGACCAGCGGGCGGATCACGCGCAGGTCGCCATCGTCGTTGGTGTAGACCGCCGGCATGGCGCGCAGCTTACCGCCGAAGAAGGCGTTCATCAGGAAGGTTTCGGCCACATCGTCCAGGTGGTGCGCCAGCGCCAGCGTGCCATAACCGTGCTCGCGCGCGAGACCATATAGCTTGCCGCGGCGAAGGCGCGAGCAGAACGCGCACAGCGTGCGGCCCTCGAATGCACCCTTGGCCGCCCGCGCCAGGCTGTAGGTGGCCTGGTGGTAGGGCACACCGAGGCTTGCCAGGTACGCCGTCAGCGGGCTTGGGTCGTAGCCGGGCATCTGCGGGTCGATGTTGGCCGCGCCCACCTCGAAACGCACCGGCGCCCGCTCGCGCAGGTGCAGCAGCACGTGCAGCAGCGACAGGCTGTCCTTGCCACCGGACAGGCCGACCAGGATGCGGTCGCCGTCGCGGATCAGGTCGAACTCGCGAATCGCCTCGGCGGCGGCGGTGACCAGACTGCGCGGCGGCTTGATGGCGGCATACATGGCTTGGCACGGGTAACGACGACGGCCGCCGATTGTCCCACAGGCCCGCTCGCGGTCGGCATGGGACAATCTCGCCAAATCAATCCCGGAGCAGCACATGACCATCAGCAAAGTGACCAACGTCTACTACGTGGTGCCCGACATGGCCGCCGCGCTGGCCTTTTACCGCGACACGCTGGGCCTTGCGGTGAAATTCCAGGATGGCGACAAGTGGACGCAGTTCGACGTGGGCGGCACGCAGGTCGCCATCGCCACCCCGGCGCCGGGCCAGGTGGCGCCGGGCAGCAACGCCACAGTGGTGCTGCAGGTGGACGATCTGGCCGCAACCCGCGCCGAACTCGCGGCGCGTGGCGTTGCCGTCAGCGAGGTCATCGGCATGGGCGATCACGGCAGCTTCTTCACTTGCCGCGATCCGGCCGGCAACGTGGTGCAGTTTTTCGCCCGGCGCTGAACGCCATCTGCGCCGTCATCGCATCCGCACAGGGCGCAGCCGGCGCCGGTACAATCGACCTCGCCGCTGTCGGGCACCATCACTCGATGGGCGCCTACGGAACGCCCTTCCCCCACCGGCTGCCGTGCCAGGGGCGCCAGGAATCACCCCCATGAACAAGCCATCCGAACCGACCGTGCCGCAGATCGCCGACGTCCAGGGCTCGCCCGACACGCGTGAGCTCGACATCGACCGCGTCGGCATCAAGGGCATCCGTCACCCGGTGCGCATCCTCGCCCGCAGCGGCGTCGAGCAGCACACGGTGGCCAGTTTCAACATGTACGTGCACCTGCCGCACAACTTCAAGGGCACGCACATGTCGCGTTTCGTCGAGATCCTGAACAGTCACGAGCAGGAAATCTCACTCGGCAGCTTCCGGCAGATGCTGCGCGAGATGTGCGAGCGTCTGGAAGCGCGCGCCGGCCACATCGAGATGAGCTTCCCGTTCTTCGTCAACAAGGCAGCGCCGGTCACCGGCGTCACCAGCCTGATGGACTACCAGGTCAGCTATATCGGCGAGATCGTGCACGGCCGCGACGAGCGGCTCACCGCCAAGCTGGTGATCCCGGTCACCAGCCTGTGCCCGTGCTCGAAGAAGATTTCCAACTATGGCGCCCACAATCAGCGCACCCACGTGACGCTGACCGCGCATTTGCGCACGCCGGTGTGGATCGAGGAGCTGATCGAGCTGGTCGAAGCGCAGGCGTCGAGCGAGCTGTATGGCCTGCTCAAGCGGCCGGACGAGAAATTCGTCACCGAACGCGCCTACGAGAACCCGAAATTCGTCGAAGACCTGGTGCGCGACATCGCCGGTGTGCTGAACCGCGACGAGCGCCTGGCCGGCTACGTGGTGGAGGCCGAAAATTTCGAGTCCATCCACAACCACTCGGCCTACGCGCTGATCGAAAAGCCGGTCGCCGCCTGACCACAGCCGGCGCACGCGGAAAACCGGCCACGCCGTCGACGCGGGCCGGCCGAATCAATACGTGCGCTTGAGCACCAGCATGTCCTGCGCGTGCTCGATCTGCACCCGCGACAGAAACGTCATGCCGAGCAACGCGCGGCTTGGTTGCGGGCCGCGAATCACCACCGCGCGCACGTTCGGCAGCCGGATGCTACCCACACCGACCTCACGCAAAGTGACGGCGTAGGCTTCTGTGATGCCGCTGGCGGTTTCCACCAGGCCTTTCTCGCCGGCCCGGTAGTCGATGCCCAGTGCCCGGGCAGTGGCATCGTTCATCGCCACCGTGCTGGCACCCGTGTCGACCAGGAAATCCACCGGCCGACCGTTGATGGTGCCGCGGGTGGAGAACATGCCGCTCGGATCCCGTGCGATGCGCACGGTGGCGGCCTCAGCCGGCTGCAGCATGCCACCCGCGCGGCCACCGAGCGGCACCTCGTACACGTCGGCCTGAACCTGCACCCGCGCGGCCGCCGCATCAAGAGCCAGCAGCCGGACGCCTTCCGGGCTGCTCTCGCCTACCCGCAGCAGGCGACGCTCGCCATCCACCTGCAGCACGGCCCGATCGCCGAGCACTGCTTGCAGTTCAACCAACGGCGCCGCGGCAGCCATCGCCACCAGGCCGGCTGCCGCCAGAGCAGAACACGCAACCCGGCACAGCAGGCGTTTTGCCACCGGCCGGCGCGGCGCCGTCACCCCAGGCGTGCCTTCACGCGCCGGCTGACGTCCGCCATGTCCGCGCGTCCCTGCACCTTGGGCCGCAGCAGCGCCATCACGGCGCCCATGTCGCGCGCCGACTGCGCCCCGCTGGCCGCGATGGCCTCGTCGATCAACTGCTCAAGCTCGGCCTCGCCGAGCGCCGCCGGCAGGAATTCCTGCAGGATGGCGAGCTCGGCACGTTCCTTGTCGGCCAGATCGGTGCGGCCGGCGGCGTCGAACTGAGCGATCGACTCGCGCCGCTGCTTGACCATCTTGTCGATCACCGCCAGCACCTGCGCGTCGTCGAGCGTGATGCGCTCGTCGACCTCGCGTTGCTTGATGGCGGCAGTGATCAATCGCAGCGTGCCCAGACGGTCCCGATCGCGGGCCCGCATGGCCGCCTTGACGTCATCGTCAAGGCGCTGCTTCAAAGACATGGCGCTCAGCCCAGGCGCGCACCACGCGCGCGCCGCGCGCCCCGCACCACCCCCGTCCGGGACACTTTTTTCTGATGCCGCTTGACCGCGGCGGCCGCCTTGCGCTTGCGTTCCTGGGTCGGCTTTTCGTAGAACTCGCGACGCCGCGCCTCGGACAAGATGCCCGCCTTCTCGCAGGTCCGCTTGAAGCGGCGCAGGGCAACGTCGAAGGGCTCGTTTTCACGCAGTTGTACGATCGGCATGCAATAACCTCTGAAAGCTGCGAAACGCCCCGCCCAAAGGCGGAGCCGGAAAAGTGTGCGATTCTAACGGCACACAGCCGTTCGATGAAAGAGAAGCGGCGAATTATGAAGATGCCGGAACTTTCGTCCCCGGATTTTTTCAGCTCGCGCCGCTGCGCTACTGACATGCCTTTCGCCTCGATGCCAGTCCCCCGATGCTCGTTCTAGGCATAGAAACGTCTTGCGACGAGACCGGCCTCGGCCTGTACCACAGCGAGCGCGGCCTGCTCGGGCACGTGCTGCACAGCCAGGTGGCGCTGCACGCGGTGCACGGCGGCGTGGTGCCGGAACTCGCCTCGCGCGATCACCTGCGCCGCACCATCCCGCTGCTGCGCGAGCTGCTGGCAAACACCAACACCACCCTTGAGCAGCTCGACGGCATCGCCTACACCGCCGGCCCCGGCCTGATCGGCGCGCTGCTGGTCGGCAGCAGCATCGGGCGCAGCCTGGCCCACGCGCTCGGCATTCCGGCGGTCGGCGTACATCACATGGAAGCGCATCTGCTCTCGCCGCTGCTGGATGCCGCGACGCGGCCGTCGTTTCCGTTCCTGGCGCTGCTGGTGTCGGGCGGGCACACGCTGCTGGCGCAGGTGGACGGCCTTGGCGCCTACACCATTCTTGGCGAGTCGGTGGACGACGCGGCCGGCGAGGCCTTCGACAAGACCGCCAAGCTGCTCGGCCTGCCCTACCCCGGCGGCCCGGCGCTGGCGCGCCTGGCGCAGGACGGTGACGGCGCGCGCTTCACCCTGCCGCGGCCGATGACGGCCAAGCCGGGGCTCGATTTCAGCTTCAGCGGCCTCAAGACCCAGGTGCGCCTGCTGGCCGAGGCGCACCCCGCGCCCGAACACCGCGCCGACATCGCGCGCGCCTTCGAGGACGCCGTAGTCGACACGCTGCTCATCAAGTGCCGGCGCGCCCTCGCGCAGACCGGCCTTGGCACGCTGGTGGTGGCCGGCGGCGTCAGCGCCAACCGCCACCTGCGCGCGGCGCTCGATGCCGCGGCCAAAAACGAAGGCTTTACCGTGCTCTACCCGCCACCCGAACTGTGCACGGACAACGGCGCCATGGTGGCGTTTGCCGGCTGCCTGCGCCTGCTCGCCGGCGAGCGCGCCGGCACGGACTGCGGCGCCCGCGCGCGCTGGCCGCTGGCCGAACTTGCCGCAGCGTCCGGAACGAGCGTTTTGCTATAGTCGCCCGACCATGCAGAACACCCACAGCCACGGCCTGACCGACCCCTACGCGCGGCGCATCGAATACGTGCGCGTGTCGGTCACGGACCGCTGCGACCTGCGCTGCAACTACTGCATGCCGAAGGGTTTCGACGGCTTCCACGAGCCGGACGACTGGCTCACGTTCGACGAGATCGAGCGCGTGGTCGGCGCCTTCACGCGCCTGGGCGTCGAGCGCATTCGCCTCACTGGCGGCGAGCCGCTGGTGCGCCGGGGCCTGCCCGATCTCGCCGCCCGCCTGTCGGCGCTGCCCGGGCTGCGCGATCTGTCGCTGTCCACCAACGCGGTGCGGCTCGACAAGTACGCCGTGGCGCTGAAAGACGCCGGCGTCGGGCGCGTCAACGTCAGCCTCGACTCGCTCGACCCCGCGCGCTTCGCGCAGATCACCGGCGGCGGTAAGCTGCACAAGGTGCTGCGCGGCCTCGACGCCGCCCGTGCGGCTGGCTTGGCGCCGGTCAAGATCAACATGGTGGCGATGGGTGGCGTCAACGACGACGAAATCGAGGCCATGGTGGCGTTCTGCGCCGAGCGCGACTTCACGCTGCGCCTGATCGAGACCATGCCGATGGGTGACACCGGCCGCAGTGCCAGCGGGCGCTATCTCGACCTGCAAACCGTGCGCCGGCGCCTGGCCGAGCGCTTTACGCTGATCCCGGACATCGCACCCGGCGGCGGGCCAGCGCGCTATTACCGGGTCGCCGACCGCCACACGCGCATCGGCTTCATCACGCCCATCTCGCAGCA
>NZ_JAQVGQ010000199.1 GCF_028696615.1 Immundisolibacter sp.
CCGCGTGCCGGTACTGGACAGCAAGCTGAACCCCGCCACGGCCGAGTTCGCCGCCAACGCCGAACACAACCGCGCGCTGGTGGCGGACCTCAAGGCCAAGCTCGCGCAGTACGCGCAGGGCGGCCCCGAACACGCCAAGGCCAAGCACAGCGCGCGCGGCAAGCTGCTGCCGCGCGAGCGCGTGGAGGCGCTGCTCGATCCAGGCACGCCGTTCCTGGAACTGTCGCCGCTGGCGGCGTTCGGTCTTTACGACGACGAGGCGCCGTCGGCCGGCATCGTCACCGGCATCGGCCGGGTGTGTGGGCAGGAGGTGGTGATCGTCGCCAACGACGCCACCGTCAAGGGCGGCACCTACTACCCGCTCACGGTCAAAAAGCACCTGCGCGCGCAGCAGATCGCGCTCGAAAACCGCCTGCCGTGCATTTATCTGGTCGACTCCGGCGGCGGCTTCCTGCCGCTGCAGGACGAGGTGTTTCCGGACCAACACCACTTCGGGCGCATCTTCTACAACCAGTCGGTGATGTCGGCGGCCGGCATCCCGCAGCTCGCGGTGGTGATGGGCTCGTGCACCGCCGGTGGCGCCTACGTGCCGGCGCTGTGCGACGAGACGGTCATCGTGAGAAATCAGGGCACCATCTTTCTTGGCGGCCCGCCGCTGGTGAAGGCCGCCACCGGCGAGGTGGTGACGGCCGAGGAGCTCGGCGGCGGCGACGTGCACAGCCGCACCTCGGGTGTCACCGATTACCTGGCCCGCAACGACCTGCACGCGCTTGGCATCTGCCGCGACATCGTGGCGACGCTGAACCGGCAAAAGTCGGTCCAGATTCCGCTTCGCGAACCGCAGCCGCCGCGCTACGACGCCCACGAGCTGTACGGCCTGGTGCCCGCCGACGCGCGCCAGCCGTTCGAGGTGCGCGAGGTCATCGCGCGCCTGGTGGACGGCTCGGAATTCCAGGAGTTCAAGCAGCTGTACGGCACGACGCTGGTGTGCGGCTTCGCGCACCTGTGGGGTTACCCGGTCGGCATCGTCGCCAACAACGGCATCCTGTTCTCGGAATCCGCGCTCAAGGGCGCGCACTTCATCGAGCTGTGCTGCCAGCGGCGCATCCCGCTGCTGTTTTTGCAGAACATCACGGGCTTCATGGTGGGCCGCGAGTACGAGAGCCGCGGCATCGCCAAGGACGGCGCCAAGCTGGTGCACGCCGTGGCCAACGCGCAGGTGCCGAAGTTCACGGTCATCATCGGCGGCTCGTTCGGCGCCGGCAATTACGGCATGTGCGGACGCGCCTACGGGCCGCGCTTTCTGTGGATGTGGCCGAACGCGCGCATCTCGGTGATGGGCGGCGAGCAGGCGGCCAGCGTGCTGGCCACGGTGCGGCGCGACAACCTCGAGGCGCGCGGCGAGACCTGGTCCGCCGAGGCCGAAGAAGCCTTCAAGGCGCCGATCCGCGAGCAGTACGAGCGTCAGGGCCACCCCTACTACGCCACCGCGCGCCTGTGGGACGACGGCGTCATCGACCCCGCCGACACGCGCACGGTACTGGGCCTCGCGCTGTCGGCGTCGCTGAACGCGCCGATCCCCGAGCCGCGCTTTGGCGTGTTTCGGATGTGAACGCGGGCGGCCGCGTCAGTCCGCGCCTTCGCCGCGTTTGCGGCCGGTGAACATGGCCAAGATCAGGTTCTCGCGGGTCGTGAAACTGACCAGCAGCACGCCGCCGATGTGTATGAACACCAGCGCCAGGGTGAGGTTGGCGAACACCTCGTGGATTTCCTCGAGCGCCTCCTCGCCTTCCCCCTCCGGTTGTCGCAGGGCGCCGGATTGCCGATGATCGCCGCCGGCAGTCTCGGACGGCGCCGCCGTCCCGACCCAGGCGGCCAGCGGTCCGGCGTGGTCCTCCACCGCGTACAGCGCCAAACCGCTGATCACCGTGCCAGTCAGGCCGAGCAACAGTGCCAACACCATCCAGCCGCCGGTCGGATCGTGGCCGAGGTAACGCGGCGGCTTCAGGCGCGCGATGCCCCGCACGTGCGCCAGGACCTGCCGCGGGCCGCGCACGAAGTCGGCAAAGCGGGCATGGCGCGGCCCGACGAAGCCCCACAGCAGGCGCAGCACCACCCAGGCGCCGATCGCGTAGCCGGCGTACACGTGCAGCCAGCGCGGCTCCCCCTCGGTCACGTACGCCACGGCGAAGGCGAGCACCAGCAGCCAGTGGCCGATACGGATGCCGAGATCCCAGACCTTGGTTTCACGCGGTGCGTCCATGGCTTACTCCTGTGCCAGGAACGGTGCCCGCTGGTGCAGGGAAACCTCCCGTGGCACCGGCGGGCGCTCGATGCGCGGGAAGGGGCCGGTCAGTGCCCCCAGGAAAGCCACGATGTCCTCGACCTGCTGCTCAGTCAGGTCGCGGTCGAGCTGCACCTTGCCCATCACGCGCACCGCCTCGGGCAGTGTCGGCACGCTGCCGGTGTGGAAATAGGGCGCCGTGAGCGCCACGTTGCGCAGCGTCGGCACCTTGAACATGTGCCGGTCGGCCTCGTTGTGCGTCACCGCGTAGCGACCCGGGTCCTGATCGAGCGCGTACCTGGCGACCAGCAGGCTGTCGGTATAGGTCGGGAAGCGCTGGTAGAAGCCGGTGCCGGGCGGCAGGCTCGCCTGCGGGCCGTTGAAGGCCGGCCCGGAATGGCAGGCCACGCAGCCGACCTCGGTGAAGGTCGCAAGACCCCGCTGCTGCTGGGCGCTCAGCGCCGTCTTGTCGCCCTGCTCGTGGCGGTCGTAGGCCGAGCCCGGCGTGATCAGCGTGCGCTCGAAGGCGGCAATCGCCCGCCCGGCGTTGCGAAGACTCGGCTGCGGATCATCCGGAAACGCCCTGGCGAAGGCCGCCAGGTAATCGGGGATTGCCTTCAGGCGGTCGGCCACCGCCTCGCCGCCCGGCATGGCCATCTCGACCGGGTTGGTCACCGGCCCCTGCGCCTGCTCCTCCAGCGTCGCGGCGCGGCCGTCCCAGAACTGGGTGGAATTGAAGGCCGCGTTCCAAACAGTAGGCGCATTGCGCCCGCCCATCTTGCCGGTGACGCCCAGCGACACCGGCAGGCCGTCGACACCACCCTTGTCGAGGTCGTGGCAGGAGTTGCACGAGACGGTGCCGTCGGCCGACAGGCGCGGGTCGAAATACAGGCGCCGGCCGAGCTCGATCTTGGCCGGCGTGGACGGGTTGTCGGCCGGCTGCGGGGCGCTGCTCGGCAGCGGTTCGGCCAGCACGCTGCCGATCAGCGGCAACGCGCACAGCAACGGATGAAGGCGCAGGCGCGGCATGGGTGACCTCCTCGGCGATTGGCTGACGCGACGCCGCTACAATCGACGCCGAGTCTTAAACGACGCTGAAAGCGCACCGCCAGCCGCCCGGACCTTGATCCGGATCAGCTTTGCCGGCGCACGACGGGAGGAGCCATGAACGGCAATGTCGCGGCAAACGTGTTGTGGACGATCGATCACCGCGGCGTGGCCACGCTGACGCTGAACCGCCCGCAGGTGCACAACGCCTTCGACGACGTCCTGATCGCGGAACTCACCGAGCGGCTGTCGCGGCTCGGTACGGACCCCGCCGTGCGGGCGCTGGTGTTGACCGGCGCCGGCGAGAGTTTTTGCGCCGGCGGGGATCTGAACTGGATGCGCTCGATGGTGGATTTCAGCGCTGCCGAGAACCAGGCCGACGCGCTCAAGCTGGCGCAGCTGCTCGAGGTGCTCGATACGCTGCCCAAACCGACCGTGGCGCGCGTCAACGGCAGCGCATTCGGCGGCGGCGTGGGTCTGGTCGCCTGCTGTGATGTCGCGGTCGGGGTGGACACGGCGCGCTTTGGCCTGACGGAAGTGCGCCTCGGCCTCGCGCCGGCCACCATCGCGCCCTACGTGGTGCGCGCGATGGGCGCCAGGCAGGCGCGGCGGTATTTCCTCACCGGCGAGCGCTTCGACGCGCCGGTGGCGCTGCGCCTTGGCCTGCTGCACGAGGCGGTGGCGTCGGATGCGCTCGATGCCGCCGTGGAGCGGCTGCTGGACGACCTGCTCAAGGGCGGACCGCTGGCGCTTGCCGCCTGCAAGCGCCTGGTGGGTGACGTCACCGCGAGCCCGGACCGCGACGGCCTCAAACGCGACACCGCTGCCCTCATCGCGCGCCTTCGGGTCTCGGACGAAGGCCAGGAAGGCCTGCACGCCTTTTTCGCCCGCCGGGCGCCCACCTGGATACGCTGATGTTCGACACGCTGCTGATCGCCAACCGCGGCGAGATCGCCTGCCGCATCATCGCCACCGCGCGCCGGCTGGGTCTGCGCACGGTGGCGGTGTACTCGGATGCCGACGCGAGCGCGCGGCACGTGCGCCTGGCCGATGTGGCCGTACGCGTGGGGCCAGCGCCGGCCGCGCAGTCGTACCTCAACATGGACGCACTGCTCGACGCCGCCCGGGCGACCGGCGCCCAGGCCATCCACCCCGGTTACGGCTTTCTGGCCGAGAACGCCGCCTTCGCGCGCCGCTGCGCGCAGGCGGGTGTCACCTTCGTCGGCCCGCCGGCGGAGGCCATCGAGGCCATGGGCGCCAAGGACGCCGCCAAGCGTCTGGTGGTGCAGGCGGACGTGCCGGTGGTGCCGGGCTTCGATGCGCCGGGCGCGGACGACGCGCAGCTCATCGCGGCCGCAGCGAAGGTCGGCTACCCGCTGCTGGTGAAGGCCGCGGCCGGCGGCGGCGGGCGCGGCATGCGCCGCGTGGACGGCGCCGATGGCCTTGCCGACGCCATCGCCGGCGCGCGGCGCGAGGCGCTGGCCGCCTTCGGCGACGACGCGCTGCTGCTCGAGCGCTACGTCACCGCCGCCCGCCACGTCGAGGTGCAGGTGTTCGCCGACGCGCACGGCCGGGCGGTGCACCTGTTCGAGCGC
>NZ_JAQVGQ010000200.1 GCF_028696615.1 Immundisolibacter sp.
AGGTGGCGATGCCGACCGGCGGGCTCATGGCCAGCACCACGCCGAGCGTGGTGGCCACTCCCTTGCCGCCGGCAAAGCCAAAATAGAGCGGGT
The DNA here is from genome assembly GCF_028696615.1 of Immundisolibacter sp. Classification (GTDB taxonomy): domain Bacteria; phylum Pseudomonadota; class Gammaproteobacteria; order Immundisolibacterales; family Immundisolibacteraceae; genus Immundisolibacter. Next base: position 94 of record NZ_JAQVGQ010000200.1, read on the forward strand.
ACAAATGCCCCAGAAAGGCCGCGAACATGACCGCGGCCAAACCCCAGGGCGGCAGATGCAGCGCGTGCGCGGCCAGCACCGGCAGCACGCCCTTCAGCACATCGCCGGCCAGGGTCAGAAACGCCGGCCACTTGCCGCCGATGCGCAGCACGTTGGTGGCGCCCGGATTGCGCGAGCCTTCGGTGCGCGGATCGGGCAGGCCGAGCAGGCGGCACACCAAAATGGCGGCCGACAGCGAGCCCAGCAGATAAGCAATGACAGCGACAGCCAGGGACACGATCGACATGCAGATGACCGAAACGGATGCGGCGCCCGCGCTCGCCGGGCGGTGGGCGCGCAGTTTAACGGTGCCGGGCCATGCCTGACCTGCCCATGCCGCCTGCCGAGGCGCTGGCACTGTCGGCGCGGTTGCTGGCGCGCATCCGGCACGTCATCGCCGGCGCCGGCGGGCGCATCGGCTTCGACGCTTACATGCGTCTTGCGCTGTACGAGCCGGCCCTCGGCTATTACGTCAATGGCCTGCGCAAGTTCGGCCCCGGCGGCGATTTCACCACCGCGCCGGAGCGCTCGCCGCTGTTCGCCCGCGCCTTGGCGCGCCAGGTGGCGCAGGTGCTGCAAGCACTGCCCGGCGGCGAGGTGCTGGAATTCGGGCCCGGCAGCGGCGCGCTGGCGGCGGAACTGCTGGCGGAACTCGACCGGCTCGGCTGCGCGCCGACGCGCTACCAGCTGCTCGAACTCAGCGCCGACCTGCAGCAGCGCCAGCGCGCCACCATCGCCGCGCGCGTGCCGCATCTGGTCGAGCGCGTGGTGTGGTTGCAGCAATTGCCGGACACGTTCTGCGGCGTGGCGATCGCCAACGAAGTGCTGGACGCCATGCCGGTGCGGCGCTTTTGTGTGCTGGCCGAAGGCATCGCCGAGCAGTACGTGACCGCCATGGCCGACGGCCTCGCGTTGGTGCCGGGCGCGCCGCAGGACGATCGCCTCGCCGCGCGCGTGGCCGGCATCGACCTGCCCGCCGGCTACGTGTCCGAGCTCAACATCACCGCCGAGGCCTGGCTGCGCAGCGTGTGCGAGCGGCTCGACACGGCCCTGCTGCTGCTGATCGATTACGGCTACCCGCGCGCCGAGTACTACCACCCGCAGCGCGCCACCGGCACGCTGCGCGCCCATTACCGCCAGCAGGCGCACGACGACGTGCTGCGCTGGCCGGGCCTGCAGGACATCACCGCGCACGTCGATTTCACCGCCATGGCCGAGGCCGCCAGCGCGGCGGGCGGCCAGATCGCCGGCTTTTCCAGCCAGGCGCAGTTCCTCATCGACTGCGGCCTGCCGCGGCTGCTGGAAGCGACCGATCCGGCCAGCGCCGATTACCTGGACCTCACGCTGCAGGCGCGGCAGCTGCTGCTGCCGCAGGCCATGGGCGAGGCCTTCAAAGTGCTGGCGGTCACCCGCGGGCTGGGTGACCTGCCATTGGTCGGCTTTCGACGGGGCGACCGCCGCCATCGGCTGTGAACACGAAAGGCGCAATACGCCGCGCGATTCCGCCCTACGCATACTGGGCGGCTCATAGTTTGTGAAGAAATGCGCGTCCTGCGCATTTCTTGCGTCGCCCGTCCGGTACACGCCCGGACGGGCTCGCGCGAATCACGCCCTTGTGGGCTCGATTCGCGTCCGGCCATCCCTGGCCGGCCTCGGAGCTTGAAAAATTTACAAGCTCTCAGTTCTCACCCAGGTCCCAGCATATCCGCCGGCCGGATCAGCCGGTCGAAGTCTTCTGCGCTCAGCAATCCCAGCGCCACTACGGCTTCTTTGAGCGTCAGGTTTTCGTGGTGGGCCTTTTTGGCGGCCTTGGCGGCGTTGTCGTAGCCGATGTGCGGGTTCAGCGCCGTCACCAGCATGAGGTTGCGCTCGAGGTATTCGGCGATCTGTTTTTCGTTGGCCACGGTGCCGGCGGCGCAGTGGTCGGCGAACGAGCGGCTGGCGTCGGACAGCAGGCGCACGGAGTGCAGCAGGTTGCGGATGATGAGCGGCTTGAAGACGTTCAGTTCCAGGTGCCCGCTGGCGCCGCCGAAGTTGATGGCGACGTCGTTGCCGAATACTTGCGCGGCGACCATGGTGAGCGCTTCGGACTGGGTCGGGTTGACCTTGCCGGGCATGATGGAGCTGCCGGGTTCGTTCTCGGGCAGGTACAGCTCGCCGATGCCGCAGCGCGGACCGGAGCCGAGCAGACGAAAGTCGTTGGCGATCTTCATGCAGGCGGCGGCGACGGTTTTGAGCGCGCCGCTCATCAGCACCAGGGCGTCGTGCGCGGCGAGCGCCGCGAATTTGTTGGGCGCGGAGACGAACGGCAGGCCGGTGAGCTCGGCGATGTGCGCGGCGACGGTGTCGGCGAACTTCGGATGCGTATTGAGGCCCGTGCCGACGGCGGTGCCGCCGATGGCGAGCTGGTAAAGCCGCGGCAGGGTGGTGGCCACCGCGTCGATGACGTCGTTCATCTGGTGCACGTAGCCGCTGAATTCCTGGCCGAGCGTGAGCGGCACGGCGTCCATCATGTGCGTGCGGCCGACCTTGATGATGGGCTCGAACTCGGCGGCTTTTTTGGCCAGCACGTCGCGCAGGTGCCGCAGCGCCGGCAGCAGGCGGTCGTGCACCTCGCGCGCGGCGGCGATGTGCATGGCGGTGGGGAAGGTGTCGTTCGACGACTGGCTCTTGTTGACGTCGTCGTTGGGGTGCACGGGCTTTTTGGAGCCGAGTTCGCCGCCCACCATCTCGATGGCGCGGTTGGCGATCACCTCGTTGACGTTCATGTTGCTCTGGGTGCCGGAGCCGGTCTGCCAGACCACCAGCGGGAAGTGGTCGTCGAGCTTGCCGGCGGCCACTTCGGCCGCGGCGCGGGCGATGAGCTCGGCCTTGTCCTGCGGCATGAGGCCGAGTTCGGCGTTGGTCAGCGCGGCGGCCTGCTTCAAGATGCCGAACGCGTGTATCACTTCGATCGGCATGCGCTCGCGCTCGCCGCCGATGGCGAAGAATTTCAGGCTGCGCGCGGTCTGGGCGCCCCAGTAGCGGTCGCTCGGGACCTCGAGTTCGCCCATGGTGTCGCGTTCGATGCGAATAGACATTGCCGTGCTCCGCGGTGGCTGCAGGGTGGAAAAGCCGCCGATTTTACTGGCCGGGCGGTGCGGTCGCGTCCGGCGGGCTTGGTAGCATGTGCGCCCTCGGGGAGGCGCTGCGAGGTTGGGTGCTTCCTGCTCCGGGTAGGGGCTTTTTGATGTAACCCATTGATTCACAGGTCGCCGTTCGGGCTCGTGCGGCGCGGCGGCGTTCGATCACGGCAGTCAGCGACAGGAGCGGGACGTGGATTTGGGACTCAAGGACCGTACAGCCATCGTGTGCGGGGCAAGTCAGGGCATGGGGCGGGCGATTGCCCACAGCCTCGCCGCCGAGGGGGCGCGGGTGCTGCTGGTGGCGCGCAGCGCCGACCGGCTGCAGGAGGCGCAGGCGCAGATCGCCGCCGCGGTGCCAGGCGCGCAGCTCGCCACCGTGGCGCTCGATCTGACCGCAGCCGACAGCGCCGCGGCGGCGGTGGATGCCGCGCGCAGCCGCTGGGGCCGGCTCGACGTGCTGGTCACCAACACCGGCGGGCCGCCGCCGGGGCAGCCGCTCGACCTCGACGACGACAAGTATTGGCTGGCCTACGAGCAGAACTTCATGAACGTGGTGCGCCTGTGCCGCCAGGCGGTACCGCTGATGCGCCAGCACGGCTACGGGCGCATCGTGAACGTGCTGGCGCTGTCGGTGCGGCAGATCGAGGACAACCTGGTGCTCTCATCCACCTCGCGCCTGGGCGTGGTGGCGTATGCGCGTTATTTGGCCGAGCAGGTGGCGCCGGACGGCATCACTGTCAACAACGTGTTGCCGGGCTCGATACACACTGAACGCCTGGGGCAGGTGGCGGCCATGCAGGCGCGCCATTTCGGGCGCGATCCGGACCGGGAGCTCGAGCTGCGGGCCCAGCGCGTGCCGATGAAGCGCCTGGGCCGGCCGCAGGAAATGGGCGACGTGGTGGCGTTTCTGGCCTCCGAGCGGGCGGCGTTCCTGACCGGGCTCAGCATTCCGGTGGACGGTGGCCAATTGCGGGCGGTGGTGTGAGGCCAGCGCTGATGGTTTCAGCGCTGGCCGGTCGGGGCAGGATGCCCCGGCCTGAATCGACGGCGTAACACGCCGTCGATTCAGGGAGCGCGGCGCGGGCCTGTACCGCGCCGCAGCGAAATGAAAAATTCCATGAATGGAATTTTTCATCAGTCATCGAGGCAAGACATGGACATTCAGGCGATCGTCGAGGATTTCTGGGCCAGCCGCGCGCGCGGCGTGTACTACCCGCCGCAGTGGTTCGACAAATTGACGCTCGATATGGCCTGCCGGGTGCAGCTCGGCCTGCTCGACAAGGCCGTCGCCGCCGGCGCCCGGCAGGTGGGCTGGAAGGTGGGCCTCACCGCGGCGGCCATCCGCGAGCAGTTTGGCGTGCATGAGCCGGTGTTCGGTTACCTGCTGGAGGAAGGTCGGCTCGACAGCGGCGTGGAGCTCGATCTTTCCACCTGGCAGGGCACCGGCTTCGAAAACGAGCTTTGCCTGCGCCTGGCCCGGCCGCTGCGCGGGCCGGGCGTGACCGTGCAGCAGGCGCGCGCGGCGCTGCGCGGCTGTCATCCGGCCATGGAGCTGGTGGAGAACCGCGGCGACTTTTCCGCCCAGCTCGCTGTGGCGGTGGCGGACAACGTGCAGCAGCGGGCGTTCGTGATCGGCCCCGAGGCGCCGCTGGCGGCCGACGCCG
>NZ_JAQVGQ010000201.1:0-2325 GCF_028696615.1 Immundisolibacter sp.
CACGTTCTGGCCCCGGCCGCCGAAGCTGAAGCCGTAGACGTTCATGGCGCCGAACACCAGGCGCTTTTCGGTTTCGTAAAAGTATTTGCCGACCTGCTCGATGACCGCGGCGGTGCGCTCCTGGGTAGCTCCCGCGGGCAGCATCACGGCCGCATACAGCGTGCCCTGGTCCTCGTCGGGCAAAAAGCCACCTGGCAGGCGCAGGAAAAGCAAGCCGACGCCCCCCACGATGGCCAGGTAGACCAGCAGGTAGCCGGCGGCGCGGCGCACCACGTGGCCGACCGAGGCGACGTAGCCGGTCGTGGCACGGTCGACGCCGGCGCTGAACCAGCCGAGCAGACTGCGTCGCGGCGGCCCGTGCGGTTTGGGCTTCAGCAGGGTGGCGCACAGCGACGGGGTGAAGATCAGCGCCACCAGCACCGACAAGCCCATGGCGGCCGTGATGGTGAGCGAGAACTGCCGGTAGATGGCGCCGGTGGTGCCGGGGAAGAACGCCATCGGCACGAACACCGCCGACAGCACCACGGCGATGCCGATCAAGGCGCCGGTGATCTGGCCCATGGACTTGCGCGTGGCCGAGCGGGCGTCGAGGTGCTCCTCGTGCATGATGCGCTCGACGTTTTCGACCACCACGATGGCGTCATCCACCAGCAGGCCGATGGCCAGCACCAGGCTGAACATGGTCAGCATGTTGATGGAGAAGCCGGCCACCGCCATGATGCCGAAGGTGCCCAGCAGCACCACCGGCACCGCGAGCGTCGGGATCAGCGTGGCGCGGACGTTCTGCAGGAACAGCAACATCACCAGGAACACCAGGCCGATCGCCTCGAACAGCGTCATCACCACCTCCTTGATGGCGGTGGTGACGAACGGCGTGCTGTCCTCGGCGTAACGGACCACCAGCCCGGGCGGAAAAGTGGGCTGCAGGTCCGCCAGGCGGGCACGCACGGCTTTGGCGGCCTCGAGCACGTTGGCGCCGGGCGCCGGCACGATGCCGATACCGGCCGCCGGCGCGCCGCTGTAGCGGTTCAGGAAGTTGTAGTTTTCGCTGCCGATGTCGATGCGCGCCACATCGCGCAGGCGCACCTGGGCGCCGTCCGGCTGGACCTTGAGCAGGATGTTGCGGAACTGCTCGGCGGTTTGCAGCCGGCTCTGGGCCAGCACGCTGGCGTTCAGCTGCTGGCCGGCGACGGCCGGCAGGCCGCCGAGCTGGCCGGCCGGCACCTGGGCGTTCTGGACGCGGATGGCGTTGTTCACGTCGGTCAGGGTGAGGCCGTACTGCGTGAGCCGGTCCGGGTGTACCCAGATGCGCATCGCGTGCTGGGCGCCGAACAGCAACACATCGCCCACCCCGTCGACGCGGCCGATGGGCTCCACGATGTGTGAGGCGACGAAATCGCCGATGTCGGACACGCCCATGCGGCCGTCTTCCGACACCAGCGCCAGCACCATCAGGTAGGTTTGGCTGACCTTGTTGACCTGCACGCCCTGCTGCTGCACCTCCGCCGGCAGCAGTGGCATGGCCAGCGCCAGCTTGTTCTGTACCTGGACCTGGGCGATGTCGGGGTCGGTGCCGGCCTCGAAGGTGAGCGTGATCTGCGCATCGCCGGTGGCGTTGCTCTCCGAGCCCATGTACAGCAAGCCGTCGAGGCCGATCATCTTCTGCTCGATGACCTGCGTCACCGTGCTGTCGACGGTGCTGGCCGCGGCGCCGGGGTAGACGGTGCGAATCTGAATCCCCGGCGGCGCGATCGACGGGTAGCTTTCGACCGGCAGTGTGGTGATGGCCAGACCACCGGCCAGCATGATGATGATGGCGATGACCCAGGCAAAGATGGGGCGGTCGATGAAGAAATTAACCATGGGCGGCGCCCTTGGCAGCGGGTGACGGGGCGGCTGGCGTCGGCGGTGCGTCGGCCGGCACCGGGTTTACCGGCATGCCCGGCATCAGGCGCAGCGGACCGCGCACCACCACCCGGTCGCCGGGGTTCAGACCTTTGCCGATCAGCCAGGCGTCGCCGGCGGCGCGGCGGGTCTCGACCACGCGCGCCTCGAGTTTGTTGTCGGCACCGACTACGAACACGCTGGCGTTGCCCTGCGCGTCGCGCGTGACGGCGCGCTGCGGGACCAGCAGCGCCGCCGGTTCGACGCCTTCCTGCAGGCGGCCGCGCACGTACATGCCGGGCAGCAGCACGTGCTGGGGGTTGGGGAAGGTGGCGCGCACGTTGACCGAGCCGGTGCCGAGGTCCACCGTCACGCCCGAGAATTGCAACTGGCCGGCCTGCGGATAGCTGCTGCCGTCTTCGAGAGTGAGCTCCAGGCGCG
>NZ_JAQVGQ010000201.1:2335-4904 GCF_028696615.1 Immundisolibacter sp.
GTCGGGACCGCTGCGCTGCAGGTGCCCGGCGTCGAACTCGCGCTGCAGGCGCAGCATCTCGGCGGTCGGCCGCTGGATGTCGACGTAGATCGGGTCGAGCTGGGTGATGCGCGCCAGGGCCTGCGCCTGGCCGGTCGTGACCAGCGCGCCCTCGGTGATGAACGACTCGCTGATCACCCCGTCGATGGGCGCCTGGATGCGCGTGTAGCCGAGGTCGATGCGGGCGCTGTCGAGCGCCGCGCGTGCCGCCTGCGCGTTGGCGAGCGCCTGCTGGTAAGCGGCCTGCACGTCGTCGTTGTCCTGCTTGGGGACGGCGCCGGAGCGGGCCAGCGGCGCGAAGCGCTCGGCCTTCAGACGTGCCACCTCGGCGGCGGCGCGCGCGCGCGCGAGCTCCGCTTCGGCCCGCTGCACCGCCGCCGCATACGGGGCGGGATCGATTTGGTACAGCACCTGGCCGGCCTTGACGCTGCTGCCTTCCACGAACAAGCGTTTCTGCAGGATGCCGCTGACCTGTGGGCGCACCTCGGCGACCCGGAAGGCTGCGGTACGGCCGGGCAGCTCAGTGGTCAGCGCGAAGCGCTGCGGCTGCAGCGCGATGAAGCCCACTTCCGGCGGCGGGCGCTGGCCCTGCGGCGGCGCGGCGGGGCCGCAAGCCACCAGCGTCGCGGCGACGGCCGCCAGCAGGGTGGTTCGCGCGAGCAGTCGAAGATCATGCATGGACCGTCTCCACGGCAAGGGTTGTCGTTCTCGGAAGCGACCGGACTGACCGATCGGTCAATGTGGCAGGCGCGCCACAGGCGCCGCCGCGACCGCAGGGGCAATCCTTGTTGATTGGGGGCGCGCAAGTATACGCGCGAACGCCCGGGCCGGGCCGCGGCGGGCTTTTTCGGGAAAGCTTGATGGCAGTCAGGTGCCGTTTTGGGCACGCGCCTAGCATCGGCAGCCTCGGTATCTTCACTCGTGGGCCCGCCCGCACACCTTGGAGGAGTCGCCTCGATGACCGCCAACATCAACCTGCCGGACACCGTCATGGAGTGGCCGGCCAAGTACAACGAAATTCCCAAAGCCGTGTTCGAAGAGCCTGGCCTGTGGCGGCTCGAGCTCGAAAACATCTTCTACGGCGAGGAGTGGCACCCCATCGTGCACCGCGCCGAGATTCCGAAGCCGGGTGACTACAAGGCCGCCTTCCTCGGCGAGATGCCGATCTTCGCCGTGCACGGTGACGACGGCAAGATCCGTGTGTTCCACAACGCCTGCGCGCACCGCGGCGCCACCCTGGTGACCGACAGCGCCGGCAACAAGGCCGATTTCGAGTGCCCCTACCACCGCTGGCTGTTCAGCCGCGAGGGGGCGCTGGTCGGTTGCCCGAACAGCCAGGAGTTCTCGCCGAGCTTCAGCAAGGAAAAATTCGGCCTCAGGGAGCTGCGCAGCGAGTCGTTCGCCGAGCTGTATTTCGTCACCATGAGCGACAAGACGCCGGACCTGCGCACTTACATGACCGAAGCGGTGGCCGATCCGCTGTCGCGCGTGCTCGGCAACGGCCACAGCCTGAAGCTGCTTGGTTACCAAAAGGTTTATTACGACTGCAACTGGAAGGCCTACGTCGACAACGACGGTTACCACGCGCCGCTGTTGCACCTGGCGTTCAAGCTGCTGGGTTGGCAGGGCGGCAAGGGCGTACAGGTGGTGACCGAGAACGGTCATCTCGCCTTCGACTCGGAGCTGACCATCCCGAACAAGATCGACGCGCTCGAGGACAGCTCCATCGTGCAGTTCAAGGGTGACCCGGACAGCAAGGGCTCGATCGTGGTCAGCACCTTCCCGGTGACCGTGTTCACCAAGCACATGGACATGCTGAACGTCCGCTACGCGTTCCCGAAGGGTCCGCGCGGCGTCGAGGTGCACTACACCTATTTCGCCCGCGACGACGACAGTCCCGAGCTGGTGCGTCACCGCACGCGCCAGGCATCCAACCTGCTCGGGCCGAGCGGGTTGATCAGCCTCGAGGACGCTGCCATTTTCACCCGCATCGATCTGGGTAACCGCTCGCCAGGCAATGCCATCTTCCAGAAGGGCGTGACCGACGAGTACAAGCTCGAGTTCAACGTCAAGCAGAACGACGAATCGGGCAATCTGCCACGTTGGGAGCATTACCGCAAACGCATGGGCTTTCGGAGGGCCAAGGCATGAAGGGCATCGACAGCAAGGTGCGCGACGCCATCGAGCGACTGAATCTCGACTACATCCGTGCGCTCGACCGGCGCGACATGGACGGGTGGCTGGCCACTTTCGACAAGCCGGCCTCGTACGTGTGCATTGCCAAAGAAAACGAGGACCGCGGCCTGCCGATCGCCTATATGCTCGATGACTGCTACGAGCGCCTGCAGGACCGGGTCACGCAGGTCACCAAGATTCAGCCGGACGCCGTTGAGCACTACCAGCCGCGCCATTTCACGCAGCTGGTGGACATCCAGCACTTGGGCGGCGTGAACTACCGCGTGGAAACGCACTTCACCGTCAACTACACGCCGGCCGACACGGGGCGGACTGGCCTGCTGGCCACGGGCAC
>NZ_JAQVGQ010000013.1 GCF_028696615.1 Immundisolibacter sp.
ATGCGGTTCGTGCCTCAGCGCATCCTACGCGGGCTGATCGCATTCCAGCGAGCGGGTGGGCAAAGGCCGCAGGGCCGCGCCCACGAGGTGACCCATTCTTCGAACGCAAGGCCAAGGTGTTTACGGCCATTCCGCGTGGGCACGCTACGCTTTGCCCCCTACCGGCGGGCGCGGCATCAACTCAAGTACGTATCCAACGTCTTGATGATCCGATATGCCGCCGTCAGGGTCGGCACGGGCACATTCAATTCCTTTCCCTTGTCGATCAGCGGTTTGATGATCCAGTCGACTTCGGTCTTTTTGCCGCGGCGGACGTCTTCGTGCATGGAGGTGGTGCCGCGGTAGCCCTGGGCCTGCATGCCGCGGCCGAGTTCCATCATCATCTCGACGGCGGCGTCGAAGTCTTCGACGGCGTCGAGTTCCTTGAGCTTGGAGACGGGCGCGTAGAAGTTCTGCGGCGTGTAGCCCATGGCCTTGTACACGGCCAGTGCGTCGCGGCCCACCTGCACGTAATGGGCGGCGCCCTCGGGCACTACCAGGCCATCCGGGTAGGCGAGGTCCTTGCCGCCGGCAAGGCAGCTCACGGACCACGCCGCCGCGCCGCAGATCTGCGTGAGTTTTTCCCACAGCACCTGGCGGATGTTGGTGACGGCTTTTGTCCCCATGCCGGCGCGGTTGAAGGCGTCGGCGAGCGCCTCGACGCGCGGCGTGAGCGTGCCGTCCAGCTCGCCGACGTAGTTGGTGGTGGGGATGGTCAAGCCGTTGTGCACGTGGCCGGGCTCGACCATGTGCCCGGCCTCGATGGTGGAGAAGCCGATCACGCGGGCGGGGTCGCCGAGCCACCGGGCGAGGATTTCTTCCTTGACCACGTTGTTCTGGAACGACAGCGCGGTCTTGATGCGGTCTTTGAGGCAGTTGGCGCCTTCGAGCGCGGCGTCGGTGTCCTTGCCCTTGACGCCGAGGATCAGGTAGTCGAACTCGCCCTCGGCGTCCCTGGGATCGGCCACGGCGGTGAGTGGTTCGCGGATGACGTGCTCGCCGCGGATGCCGGTGAGCTTGAGGCCGTGTTTGCGAATGGCTTCGGCATGCGCCGGGCGGGCGATCAGCGTCACTTCCACGCCGGCCAGCGCCAGCACGGCGCCGAATACCGAGCCGAGGCCCCCGGCGCCGAGGATGGCTATACGCATCACTGATCTCCTTGCGTCGAGTTTGAGTTCGCGTCCGGCGCGGTACCGGCATCGCCAAGCCGCTGGCCGAGGTTTTCGGTGAACTCGCGCAGCACCTGCTCGGTTTTTTTGCGCACCACCGGCTGGCCGAACTCGCCGAGCTTGCCCAGGATGTGCGTGTCGCTGTGCAGGTACAGCTCGCTGCCGTCGGCGTGCTCGGTCACGATGAGCGTGGCGCGGCTCTTGATCTGCCCCGGCACGCGGCGGTCCTTGGCCTCGCCCAGAAAGCGCAGCGTGCGCGTGGTCGCATCCAGCAGTTCCACGGTCACCAGGCCGCCGAGTTCGAGCGCGATCGGCCCGACCTTGATGCGCAGCGCGCCGGTGTAGCGGTTGTCTTCCTCGCGCGCCACGCGCACCACGCCGTGGATGCACAGCGTGACGGTTTCGATGTCTTCGAGCGCCGCCCACACGGTGTCGACCGGGGCGGGCAGGCTGGAGCGGAATTCGAATTCCATGCGGGGTCCGGGGTCCGGGGTGCGGGGTCAGGCGCGCGTGGCGCGGGCGGCGGCTTCGGCGAGTGCGCGGCGGGTGAACACGACCGCCATGTCGCGCTTGTAGGCGGCGCTGCCGCGAAGATCATCGAGCGGATCGATGGCGTCGCGCACCAATTCTGCCGCGGTGGCGATGGTCTGTGGGGTGGGCGCTTCACCGACCAGCGCGTTGCCGGCCGCCTCGGCCAGAACCGGAATCGGCGCCGCCGAGCCGATGCCGACCCGCGCCTGCGTCACCTTGCCATCGCCATCCAGAGCCACCAGCGCGGCCACCGACACGGCGGCGTAGTCGTCCGCGCTGCGCGGCAGGAATTTGTGGTAAGACCAGCCGCTGCCGGCCGGCGGCGGCGGGGCGGTGACTTCGGTCAGCACTTCGTCGGGCGCCAAATTCGTCGTGTAGAAGTCCTCGAAGAACTCCGCCGCCGGAATCTGCCGCATGCCACGCGCCGAGCGCGCGTGCAGCGTGGCGCCGAGCAGCTTCCACACCGCCGGCGCGTCCATGGCCGGGTCGGCGTGAGCCAAGCCGCCGCCGACGGTGGCGGACATACGGATGCGCACCGTCGCCACGCGGCCGTAGGCCGCCGCCAGCAGCGGCTGGGCGCGCTGCACGGCGGGGTCGGTTTCCATGCGCCGATGACGCACGAAGGCGCCGGCGCGGATGCCGGTGTCGTCCACTGTCAGGCCGTCCAGTCCCGGCACGCGCTGCAGGCTGACCAGCACCGCCGGTTGCACTAGTTCCTGCTTCATGAGGTTCAGCAGACCGGTGCCGCCGGCCAGCAGTTTGGCGTCGCTGCCGTATTCGGAAAGCAGTGCGCACACGCCGTCGAGACTGTCCGGCGCCTTGAAGTCGAAGCCCCTCATGGCGTATCTCCGGCGGCCGCCTGGATGGACCGCACGATGCCGTAGTAGCCGGTGCAGCGGCACAGGTTGCTCATCATCCAGTTCTTGATGGCGACTTCATCGGGGTGCGGGTCGGTTTCGAGCAGCGCCTGCGCGGCCAGCAGCTGGCCCGGCGTGCAGATGCCGCACTGAAAGCCGCCGTGCTCGATGAAGGCGCGCTGGATGGGTTTCAGCTCCTCGCGCCCGGCGAGGCCCTCGACCGTGACGACCTCGGCACCGTTGGCCATGGCGGCGAGCGTGAGGCACGAACTGACCAGCCGGCCGTTGAGGCGCACCGTACAGGCCCCGCACACGCCGACGCTACAGCCTTCCTTGGTGCCGGTCAGGCCCACGTCGTAGCGCAGAAAATCCACCAGCAGCCGGTTGGCGGGCACCTCGCCCTGCCAGGGCTCACCGTTGATGTGCAGTGACAGCGTCACCGTGGGGTCGGGCATCGGCCTCCTCCTTGCTGATCGTTTGGTCGGCGTTTTGGCCATGATAATGTGCCAGCGGACCCTTTGAACCGAACAAGAGCGAGGAGCGAATCCATGGCGCACAAATTCGTCGGCCGGCCCACCGCCCGCATGGAGGGGCCGGACAAGGTGACCGGCACCGCGCGCTACGCCGCCGACTACGTGCTGCCCGGCATGGCCTGGGGCCGCATCCTACGCAGCCCCTACGCGCACGCGCGCATCGTGAGCATCGACACCTCGGCGGCCAAGGCGCTGCCCGGCGTGTACGCGGTGCTGACCGGCAGGGAGCATCCCTACTACGCCGGGCGCGCCATCCGCGACCACGCCGTGCTGGCGGTGGACACGGTGCGTTTCGTGGGCGATCGCGTCGCGGCGGTGGCGGCCGCAACGCGCGAGCTGGCCGAGCAGGCGCTGTCGCTGATCGAGGTCGAGTACGAGGAGCTGCCGGCGGTGTTCGACGTGGACGCCGCGCTCGCCCCGGATGCGCCGTGCGTGCATGCCGATCCCAAGTCCTACGCCGGCGCCTTCACGCATCCTGAGGAGCCCAAGCTGCCGAACGTGTGCGCCTACATGCGCTGGCAGCACGGCGATCTCGACGCCGGTTTCGCGGCGGCCGAGCAGGTGTTCGAGCACACCTTCCACACGCCGACCGAGCACCACGGCTACATCGAGCCGCACGCCGTGCTCGCCGACGTGCGCCCGGACGGCCGCGCCGAGGTGTGGGCGTCCAACAAGAGCCCGTACATGCTGCGCGCGCAGCTCGCCGCCTGCTTTGGTGTGGAGGGCGCCGGCATCAAGCTGCACAACCTGCACATCGGCGGCGACTTCGGCGGCAAGGGCTCGCAGATGGAGGCGCCGGTGGCGTATCTGCTGTCGCGCGAGGCCGGCCGGCCGGTGAAGCTGGTGATGAGCTACACCGAGGAGCTGATGGCCGCCAACGCGCGCCACGCCGCGCGCGTCGACATCAAAACCGGCGTCAAGCGCGACGGCACCATCACCGCCATGCGCGTCGATATCAAGTTCAACGGCGGCGCCTACGGTGCCTACAAGCCGATGCCGAACCTGAACCTGCACGGCGCCGACCAGGCGGCGAGCTGCTACCGCGTGCCGGCCATCGACATCCACAGCACCATCGTCTACACCAACACCATCCCGGGCGGGCACATGCGCAGCCCCGGTTGCCCGCAGACCACGTTCGCGGTGGAGGCGCAGTTCGACCTCATCGCCCGCGCGCTGCGCATGGACCCGGCCGAGTTCCGCCGCCGCAACGTGCTGCGCCCGGGCGATGCCTCGCCGACCGGCGTGCACTGGCCCACCGTGCGCGCGGCCGAGACGCTGGAGGCGGCGCTGCGCGAGTCGGGCTACTTCGAGCGCCGCGGCCGGGAGCCGAACGTCGGCTTCGGCATCGCCATGTACGAGCGCGGCGTGGTGGGGGGCGATTCGAGCTGTGCGCTGGAGCTTTCCGCCGACGGCGAGGTGACGGTGGTGCTGCCCATCGGTGACCCCGGCCAGGGCACCTTCACGGCGGTGCAGCAGTTCGTCGGCGAGGCGCTCGACATGCCGCCGGCGAAGGTGCGCATCCGCATCGCCGACACCGACGAGCTGCCGTTCGATTTCGGCGTCGGCGGTTGCCGCACCACCTACGCGGTCGGCCAGACGGTGATGAACGCCATCGCGGCGCTGCGCGAAAAACTTGCGCCGGTCGCCGCCCGGGCGCTCGGCTGTGCCCCGCAGGTGCTGGCGTGGGAGGGCGGGCAGGTGAGCGCGGGTGGGCAGGCGCTCGGGCTGACTGAACTCGCCAAGCTGGCCGGCGAGCCGGTGCGGGCGCAGGTGTATCAGAAAATCGGCCTGTTCCCGGAGCAGCCGGACACCAACTTCACCGCCCAGGTGGCCGAGGTGGCGGTCGACCCCGAAACCGGCCAGGTCACCGTGCGCCGCATCACCAGCGCCCACGACGTCGGCACCATCGTGAACCCGGTGGCGCACCAGGGCCAGATCGAGGGCGCCATGCTGATGGGGCTTGGATTTGCGCTGATGTCCGAGCACCGCATGGAGGACGGCCGGCCGCTGGCGCTGCATCTGGGCGATTACAAGATCCCGTGCATCGCCGATATCCCGGAACTCAAGACCGTGCTGCTGGAGCGGCCCGAAGGCCCCGGCCCCTTCAACTGCGGACCCATCGCCGAGGCCGCCAACGTGCCGGCGCCGGCGGCCATCGCCAACGCCGTGGCCGACGCCATCGGCGCGCCCATCATGCAGCTGCCGGTGAGCGCCGAGCGGGTGTATGGCCTGATCCAGAACACCCGCCGTCCCCAGGCGGCCTGACGGCGAGCGATCACACCATGGCCGTGCTCATGATCTCCACCCAGCGCGTCAAGGACTGGGATCTGCTGGCCGAGTACCGCAAGGGCGCCGGCCCCATCGTGCGCCGCCACGGCGGCGAGCTGCTCGGGCGCAGCAACGCGCCGGACTGCCTGCACGGCGAGGCGGTCGACTCGGTGGTGGTGTTCCGTTTCCCGGACCGCGCCGCGGTCGACGCCTGGCTGGCCGATCCCGACTACCAGCCGCTGAAGCAAATCCGCGATCAGGCCGCCGACATGAGCCTGATTCTCATAGATGCCGTTTAATTACCTGTAAGGAGCGAAAAATGGCGAGCAAACTGCCGTTCACCAAATCCGAAGCCAAAGCCTGGGCCAAGGCGACCATCCGCGACTGGTACGACTGCCCGTGCACGCCGTTCAAGCCGGACGACAGCCTCGACGAGGAGGGCCTGCGGCGCAACGTCGAGTACTTCATCGACATCGGCGAGAGCGGTCTGGTGATGGGCGGCTTCGTCGCCGAGTGCTGGAACACCTCAGTCACCGAGTGGATGCGTTATCACCAGGTGGTGGCCGAGGCCGCCGCCGGGCGCGTGCCGCTGCACACCATCATCTTCGACCAGAGCGTCCACCAGGCGATGGAGAAGCTGAACTACGTCGAGCAGCTCGGCTATGTGGCGGCCGAGGTGATCACGCCCATCGTGCAGCTGCGCTCGGACCAGGAGATCTACGACTACTTCAAGTACCTGGCCGATCATTCGAATCTGGCGCTGTTGTTCTACCGTTCGATGGTGGCGGGGCATTTGATCAGCCTCGACCTGTCGCGGCGGTTGTCGGAGATTCCGTCCTACGTCGGCATGAAGCAGGGCAGCATGAACCACGACGACACGCTCAAGCTGCGGCGCATGGTGTCGGACGATTTCATCGTCTCGGACCCGTTCGAGAACCATTGGCTGAACGACCTGCGGGCCGGCGGGCAGGTCATCTACGGCGCCTTTGCGCACATCCTGTACGGCAAAAAACGTGGCTTGCTCGAGCAGTACACGGCGCTGGCGCGCGCCGGCAAGTGGGATGAGGCATACACGCTGTCGCAGCAGCTGCAGCCGGTGCGGGATTTTTACGACGAGATCATGTTCGCGCCGCTGTCCGGCAACTTCACCTACGCCACCACGCTCGGCAACCTCAAGGTCTGCTACGAGGCGCTCGGCATGGCCGGCGGCGTGATGCGCTCGCCGATCCGCCAGGTGACGCCGGAAAAACGCGAGTGGATTCGCGGCCGCATGCAGGAGCTCGGCATCGTCTGAGAGCTTGTGAATTTTTCAAGCTCCGAGGCCGGCTAGGGATGGCCGGACGCGAATCGAGCCCGCAAGGGCTTGATTCGCGGGAGCCCGTCCGGGCATGTACCGGACGGGCGACGCAAGAAATGCGCAGGACGCGCATTTCTTCACAAACCCTGAGCCGCCGGCGCGTGGTGCGGCCGCACCGCAGCGAAAAAAACTGGACCAGAATTTTTCGGCGTCTGCGGCAGCGGCGACAATGGCGCTGCCATTTCCAGCCGGAAAAAGCCGTGTCCCGATTCGATGAACTTCGTGCGCGCATGTGGGAGCTCGAGCAGGAGCTCGAGCTCGAGGCCGAGCGCCTGCGCGCCGAGTGTGCGCAGCGCCTGGCGGACGGCGGCGAGCGTCTGCGCTCCGGTCACAAGGCCATGCGTCAGCGGCTGCTGCCGTACTTGCTCGGCGCCCGCCCGGCGCATGTGCTGACCGCGCCGGTGATCTACGGCCTCATCGTGCCGCTGGCGCTGCTCGACTTGGCCCTGACCGTCTACCAGCAAGTGTGCTTTCGGGCCTGGGGCATCGAGCGCGTGCGGCGCCGGGAGTTTTTCGCCTTCGACCGCCACCGTCTGGGCTACCTCAATCTCATCGAAAAGCTCAACTGCGATTACTGCGCCTACGCCAACGGCCTGATCGCCTACGCGCGCGAAGTGGCCGGGCGCACCGAGCAGTACTGGTGCCCGGTGCGGCACGCCGCGCGCATGAGTGCGCCGCATCGTCATTACCGGCAATTCGTGCCGTACGGCGATGCCGAGGCGTATCGGCGCGAGCTGCCCATCCTGCGCCGCCGGCTGCGCGGTGACCGACCGCCGCCCGATCCGGGGCAGGATGGCCCGACCTGAAAACGGTGGCGTGAACCATTGATTGACCGTGGCGCGGGTGCTGCCGATGTGGGGGATTTTTGGGTGGGGAACACGTTGACATGATGCGGGCGCTGCGCAACATCTTGCTCAAGGGACTGGCCACCGTGTTGCCGCTGGCGGTCACCGTGTACCTGCTGTGGTGGCTGGCGAGCGCCGGCGAGGCGGTGCTGGGCGCCGCTTTGCGTCTTGTTCTGCCGGCTGGCTGGTACCTGCCGGGCATGGGTCTGGTGGCGGCCGTGGTGCTGGTGTTCGTGGCCGGTCTGATGACCGATGCCTGGATGTTCGCCAGCGTGGTGCGTCTGACCGAACGCCTGCTCGAACGCATCCCGATCGTCAAGACCGTGTTCGGCGGCGTGCGCGATCTGTTCGCGTTCGTCAGCGGCGGCGGGCAGGAAGGCTTGGCGCGTGCGGTGTACGTGGCGCTGGCACCGGACATCGGCCTGATCGGCTTCGTCACGCGCGAGGATGTGGACGGTCTTGCTCCGCCCGATCAGCGGGCCGGCCGGGTGGCCGTCTACCTGCCCATGAGCTATCAGATCGGCGGTTACACGCTGTTGGTGCCGCGCGAGCGCGTCACGCCGCTCGACATCCCGGCCCAGGAGGCGCTGCGCCTGATCCTGACCGCCGGCGTCGCGGCGCCACCGCGCGGCGGAAAAGCCCCGCCAGCGTAAGACGATGCCGAATGCGCCGTGCTTGCTGCCGTCGCTGCATTGCAACACACTGCCACGGGTTGCTTGCTGGTAGGCGCTGGCGGTGGCGTGCACATAAGTTTTCAACCCCAACGCCCGGAGGAGTAACGTGGACCTGGGTTATGTGGACACGAGCGTGGTCGTCACCGGTGGTGCGTCCAACATCGGCCGCGCCATCGCGCTCGGCTTTGCCGCCGAGGGGGCGCGGGTGACCATCGGCGACATCGACGCCGGGCAGGCCGAGCGCGTCGCCGAGCAGGCGCGCGTCCGCGGCGGGCAGGCGCAGGCCGTGGCCACCGACGTGACCGACTTCGGTCAGGTGCAGCGCCTGTTCGCGGCGGCCGAGTCGGCGCACGGGCCGGTCAAGGTGCTGGTCAACGCCGTCGGCTGGGATCGGCTGATGTTTTTCACCGAGACCACGCCGGAGTTCTGGGACCAGATCATCCGCATCAATTTCGTCGGTGTGCTGAACTGCACGCGCGTGGCTCTGGACGGCATGCTCAAATCCGGCGGCGGCGCCATCGTGTCGATCAGCTCGGACGCCAGCCGCCAGGGGGAGCCGCGCGAGGCGGTGTACGGCGGCGTGAAGGCGGCCGTCAACAGTTTCATGAAGACCATCGCCAGGGAAAACGGCCGCTTTGGCGTGCGCTGCAACGTGGTCTGCCCCGGCGTCACCATTCCGGACGATCCGGCCGAGGTCGGCGAACGCAGCATGTGGGCCCAAAAGGGCGCCATGTTCAGCGACGAGCAGCTCGAGAAGGTCGCCAAGGCCTTGCCGCTGAAGAAGATCGGCAAACCGCAGGACATCGCCAACGCGGTACTGTTTCTGGCCTCGGACCGCGTGGCAGGTCACATCACCGGCCAGGTGCTGTCGGTCAGCGGCGGTTACTCGATGGTTGGTTGATTATTTGTTATCGCAAAACAAAAGGATTTGACGATGCACAGTTTGCTTGCACCCAAGACCATCATGGTGCCGTTGACCACCGAGCGGCCGGCACGGCTGGCGCTGCGCGCCGCCGGTCAGATGGCCCGCCAGCTCGGCAGCCGATTGATCCTGGCCTATGTGTCGCCGGAGCCGGGTCACATGGAGCAGGTGGGTTTTCGTGTCGAAACCATCGATGAAATTCGCGACCGCCTCGAAGGCGCGCTCGGCGACATCATCAAAGAGGAGCTCGGTGACCTGCCGCACGAGGCGGTGGCGCGGGTGGACGATCCGGCCGACGGCATCGTCACGCTGGCGCGCATGCACGGCGTCGACCTGATCGTGCTCGAGACCCGACCGCGCTCGTTGCTGGAGCGGGTATTCAAGCCATCGGTGTCGGCCAAGGTGGTGCAGCACGCGCCGTGCGCGGTGCTGGTGCTGCCGGAAACCACCGCGTGAAGATTTACGAGGACCGCGCCGCGCCCAATCCGCGGCGCGTGCGGGTGTTCCTGGCCGAGAAAGGCATCGCCGACGTCGAGTTCGTGCCGGTCGGCATCGCCGACGGCGGCATCCTTGCGCCCGAGTTCCGGCGCCGCAACCCGTTGGCGCAGGTGCCGGTGCTGGAGCTCGACGACGGCAGCTGCCTGAGTGATTCCCTGGCGATTTGCCGTTATTTCGAATACCTGCAGCCGGAACCGAACCTGTTCGGCGCGCCCGGCCTCGACGCGGCGCGGGTCGAGATGTGGAACCGGCGCATGGAGTTCGAGATTTTCTGGCCCATCGCCAGCGTGTTCCGGCACCTGCATCCGTTCTTCAAGGGCAAGCACCCGCAGGTGCCGGAATTCGGCGAAGTGTCGCGCGCACACGCCTTCAAGCGGCTGGACTGGCTGGATGCGGAGCTCGCCGACGGGCGGCCGTTCATTGCCGGCGAGCGCTACACCGTGGCCGACATCACCGCCCTGTGTGGCATCGACTTCGGCCGTGTCAGCGGCATCCGCATCGGCGAGCGGCCGCATTTGGCGCGCTGGTACGCGGCGGTTTCGGGGCGGCCCAGCGCCAAGGCCTGATCGGCGCTTGCCGGGCGGCCGGCGCCGCACGGGCCATCGATCAAGCACTTTCCGTGCTGGATCGATGCGCAAGCCATTACTGGCTTGCCTTGGCGGGCCATTGACAGAGAATTTTTCAAGCGCCTGCTAAAATAACCAAACGAACGATCACTAAGAGTGGCGCGTGAGGCACGATGACCGTGCACGGCCACCCGATCGGCCACGGATGGCTCGCCGCGTCGTGAGGAGACTTCCGTGTTCGATGACCTGTCCGCCCGCACATCCTTCGGACTGGATGACCACGCGCTGCGGGCCCGCCCCACGGTGTTCCGCGCCGACCTGTTCGCCGGCCAAACCGTTCTGGTCACCGGTGGCGGCAGCGGCATCGGCAAGGCGATCGCGGTGCTGTTTGCGCGGTTAGGGGCGTCGGTGATGATCTGCGGGCGTCGGCCGCAGCCGCTCGCGGACACACTGTCGCTGCTGCGCGATCTGGGCGCCGACGCCGACGCGCAGGCCATGACCATCCGCGATCCCGCACAAGTCGAGGCGCTGATCGAGCGCACTTGGCAGCGCTTCGGGCGGCTGGATGTGCTGATCAATAACGCCGGCGGGCAGTTCGCGCAGCCGGCGCTGGACCTGAGTCCGCGCGGCTGGAACGCGGTGGTGGACACCAACCTCAACGGCACCTGGTACGTGACGCAGGCCGCGGCGCGCGCCTGGCGCGAGCACGACGTGCCGGGCAACGTGATCAGCATCGTGCTCGACAACTTTCGCGGCATGCCCAGCATCGCGCACTCGAGCGCCGCGCGCGCGGCGGTGATGAACCTCGCCCGCACGCTGGCGGTGGAGTGGGCGCCGCACCGCATCCGCGTCAATTGCGTGGCGCCGGGCGCCATCGAGAGCACCGGCTTCGCCCAGTATCCCCGCGAGCGCCTGAACCGGTTCTACAACGCCAACCCCATGCGCGTGCTCGGCGACGTGTTCGACGTCGCCGAGGCCTGTGTGTATCTCGCCAGTCCCGCCGGCAAGTTCATCACCGGCGAGACGCTGGTGGTGGACGGCGGCGGGCGCCTGTGGGGCGAGACCTGGCTGTCCGAGCGTCCCGCGCATTTCGATCCTGTCTGAACGAGGAGAAACCGAACATGGCCGAAACCACCTACCAGGGACCGCTGCTGTCCGCCGACTCGCACGTGGTCGAGCCGCGCGACCTGTGGCTGACGCGCATGGATGCGAAGTGGCGCGAGCGGGCACCGCGCATCGAGACCCTCGACGGACTCGGCGACAGCATGATCGTGGAGGGCCTGAAGCCCCGGCCGCTGGCCTTCGAGGGGCCGATGATCGAGTTCAAGGCGCGCGGCGTGGAGATTCCCAAGATCACCGACTTCCGCTACGAGGACACGCGGCCGGGCGGCTGCGACCCGGATGCGCGTCTGAAGGATCAAGATCTCGACGGCGTCGTCGGCGAAGTGATCTATCCGGGCGTGGGTTTGTTCGTATGTGACACGCCGGATGCCGCCTATGAGCTCGCGGTGTGTCAGGTTTACAACGACTGGCTGGCCGAATTTTGCAGTGCGCACCCGGCGCGTCTGAAAGGCGTGGCCCTGTTGCCCGGCAAGGGGCCGATCGAGGCCATCGTCGCCGAGGCCGAGCGCGCCGTCGGCAGGCTGGGTTTGGCGGCGGTCATGCTGCCGGCCACCAACACCGCGCAGCCCTACAACCAGCCGGTGTGGGATGGTCTGTGGGGGCGGTTGCAGGAGATGGGCGTGGTGGCAACGTTCCATTTGGGCGGCACCCGCTTTCCCGAGCACATCCGCGGGCCCGGCGCGAGCGGCGCGCTGGTCTGCGGCAGTAAGTTCCAGCAGCTTGCCGAACCGCTGAACCTGGTCATCTGGGGCGGCGCGCCGATGCGCTTTCCGCGCATGAAGTGGTCGCTGGTCGAGGGCGGCATCGGCTGGATCGCCGCCGTGCTGGATCTCATGGACCACTGGTGGCACGATCACAAGGGCTGGATGAAGCCGCGCCTGGAAGAGGAGCCCAGCACCTACTTCCGGCGCAATTTCTTCGCCACCTTCGAGGACGACCGCGCCGGCGTGCGCACGCGCGACATCATCGGCGTCGACAACATCATGTGGGGCTCGGACTACCCGCACACCGAGGGCGTGTGGCCGTTCTCGCGCCGGCAGGTGGGCCGCGACTTCGCCGGCTGCCCGGCGGACGAGACGCGCAAGATGGTGTACGAGAACGTGGCGCGGGTGTTCGGGTTCCCGCTGGCGGCCTGAGGTGCCGACGCCCGGCCGGTTCCGGCCTGCCGGGCGTCGTGAGGACGGTTACAGCTTCAGCAGGCGCGTGAGATTGCCGGCGTAGATCGCCGCCTTCTCGGCCGGCGGAATCGGCAGCGCGTCGATGCTGAAAATCGTGTCCGACGTGAACAGCGCGCCGCCCTTGGTATCGAACGGCGTGTCGGTGCCGAACAGCAGCTTGTCGGCGCCAAAGAACGCATACGCCGCGTGCATGCCGCCGACCGAACCCATCACCGCCGTGTCGTTGTAGAACATGCGGTAGTACTCGATGAGCGGCTTTTGCAGGCGGCTCATGGCGTCACCCATCTGCCCCAGCGCCTCGAACAGCGGGTACACGTACTCGATGCGCTTGTCGAAGTAGGGAATCATCGCCCCGGCGTGGTGGGTGATGATCTTCAGGTTCGGGTGGCGGTCCAGCACGCCCGAGAAGATCAGGCGCGTCATCGCCAGACTGGTCTCGAACGGCCAGCCGAAGATCTGCCACATGGCGTACTTCGAGTGGTCCTCGTCGACGTAGTCGGGGCGCATCGGCGTGCGCGCCGGGTGCAGCCAGATCGGCAGGTCGAGTTCCGCCATCAGGGCATAGAACGGCATGAACTGCGGCGCGTCGATGGCACGGCCCTGGCAGTTGCTGTAGATCAGGATGCCTTTCATGCCGAGCTGCTTGATGGCCCGCTCGGCCTCGCGCACGGCGGCGTCCATGTTGTTCATGGCGATCGTGCCGACCGCTAGAAACCGATCCGGGCGCTGGGCGGCCATCTCGGCGATGGCGTCGTTGGCGACGCTGGCCAGTTCCGCGGCGAGCGTGGGGTCGGTTACCACTTCCTCGATGGGCGGGGTGGCGATGGTCAGCACCTGCCGGTCGACGCCGAGCCGGTCCATCATTTCCAGACGTGGCCGGATGTCGACCATTTCGGGAATCTTGTTGGGCAGGTCACCGAGGTAGAAATCCTGCAACGCAGCGCTCAGGCGCTCGATATAGGGCTTCGGCATCACGTGCGTGAAGCAGTCGATTTTCATGGGTTCTCCTCCTGGCTTGAATGTCGGTTAGTTGGAATCGGTTCGCCGCGACGGGCGCAACAAAAGGTAAACCGACAGGCCGGCCAGCAGCGCAAACCACACCAGCGCCCAGGCGGCGATGCCCAGGCCCAAAAACTGCCAGGCGTTCTCGGCGCACTCGCCGGAGCCGCGCAGCACCATGGCCAGCGTCTTGCCAAGCGGGAAGTTCTGGACCATGTAATCGAGCCCCGGCCCGCAAGCGGGCACCCGGTCGGCCGGCAGCGACTGCAGCCATACCTGCCGGCCGGCCACGCCGGCGCCGGCCAAGGCGGCCAGCAGGCCGAGCCCGGCCAGCAGGCGGGTGCCGAGGGTGCCGGGTCCGAGCAGGGCGCCGAGCAGGGCGACGATGCCGAACGCCAGGAACGCCAGACGCTGCAGCACGCACAGCGGACATGGCTCGAGGCCTTGGGCGAACTGTAGGTAGTAACCGAAGCCGAGCAGGCCGGCGCAGGTCGCCGCACCCAGGGCAAACCACGATCGGGAGCTCATGCGGGCCTCTGTAAACCGGTGGGGACAGACACGGCACGGGGCGCCGCAGCGCCCCGTGCCGTCGGTGGCTTTCGGATCAGCCGAAATTGCGGGCCACGAAATCCCAGTTCACCAGGTTCCAGAAGTTCTCCACGTACTTGGCGCGCAGGTTCCGGTAGTCGATGTAATACGCGTGTTCCCATACGTCGCAGGTCAGCAGCGGTGTCTGGCCGGCGGTCAGCGGGCAGCCGGCGTTACTGGTGCTGACCACTTCGAGACCGCCGCTGGCGTTTTTCACCAGCCAGCCCCAGCCGGAGCCGAAGGTGCCGATGGCGGTCTGGCTGAATTTTTCCTTGAAAGCGTCGAATGAGCCGAATGCCTGGTCGATGGCGGCCGCCAGCGCGCCGGTCGGCTTGCCGCCGGCGTTCGGCGCCAGGCAATTCCAATAAAAGGTGTGGTTCCAGATTTGCGCGGCGTTGTTGAACACGCCGCCGCTGGACTTGCGCACGATGTCTTCGAGCGACAGGTTCTCGAACTCGGTGCCCGGAATCAGCTTGTTCAGGTTGTCGACGTAGGTCTTGTGGTGCTTGCCGTGGTGGTACTCCAGGGTTTCCCTGGAAATGTGCGGCTCGAGCGCGTCGATGGCGTAGGGCAAGGGGGGCAGCTCGTGGATCATGGGGAGTCCTCGTTGCGCAAAATGGACGCGGCGAGCGCCGGTCCGGGGTTGGGGGATGCCGTGCGGCATGCAGGCCGGCACGGGCCTTGCAATCAAGTCATTGACAGGGCCGATGCAGTCTAGCAGGTTGCCATACTGCTGCCCGGCCGTGAGCGGTGTCCGTGCGCGCGGGTGCGGGCATGCACATTTGTGGGGCATGGTCCGGCCGGTTAAAATCACCGGTTCGTCCACGGCCGGCTGGCGGGGTTCGGCCGGTCGCCCTGCAGGGCTTGTCATGGCATGTTCAGCTTTGACCTGCAAGCCGTTGTCCAGAAAGCACCCGTCCCGGTGCCGATACCAGAGACCTCAGACCCAGTGAGCACGCAACCCGACCTTTCCAACACGCTGTACCGGGAGCGCTTCGAGCGCGACAACTGCGGTTTCGGCCTGATTGCCCACATGGACGGCGAGGCGTCGCACGAACTGGTGACGATGGCCATCCGCTCGCTGGCGCGCATGACGCACCGCGGCGCGATTGCCGCCGACGGCAAGACCGGTGACGGCTGCGGCCTGTTGATCCGCAAGCCGGACGCGTTCTTGCGCGCCGTGGCCGCCGCGGCCGGCATGGGTATCGGCGAGAACTACGCGGTCGGCGCCGTGTTCCTGAATCGTGACCCGGCGCTGGCGCAACAGGCGCGTGAGGTGCTGACTGCCGAACTCATCAGCGAGGGCCTGGGCGTGGCCGGCTGGCGGCAGGTGCCGGTGGACCCGGATGCCTGCGGCGAGCAGGCGCTGGCCATGTTGCCGCGCATCGAGCATCTGTTCGTGACCGCGCCGCACACGCTCACCGACGAGGATTTCAACCGGCGCCTGTATTTCGCCCGCCGGCGCGCCGAAAAGCGCCTGGAGCCGAACGACACCGAGTTCTACGTCACCAGCCTGTCGTGCCATGTCATGGTCTACAAGGGCCTGGTGATGCCGGACCGGCTGCCGCAGTTCTACCCGGACCTCGGCGACCCGCGCTTCGCCTCCAGCGTGTGCGTGTACCACCAGCGCTTTTCCACCAACACCTGGCCGCGCTGGCAGCTGGCGCAGCCGTTCCGGTACCTGGCCCACAACGGCGAGATCAACACGCTCGAGGGCAACCGCTACTGGGCCATCGCCCGCGGGCACAAGTTCGCAAGTCCGCTGTTCCCGGACGTCGAGGACATCCTGCCGCTGGTGTCGACCTGGGGTTCGGACTCGATGAGCCTGGACAACATGCTCGACGTGCTGCTGTCCGGCGGCATGGACGTGTTCCGCGCCATGCGCCTGATGATTCCGCCGGCCTGGCAGCACGTGCCCGGCATGGACCCGGACCTGCGGGCGTTCTACGAGTACCACGGCATGATCATGGAGCCGTGGGACGGGCCGGCCGGCATCGTGCTGACCGACGGCCGCTACGCCGCCTGCACCATGGACCGCAACGGCCTGCGCCCGGCGCGCTGGGTGGTGACGCGCGATCGCATCATCACGCTGGCGTCCGAGATCGGCGTGCGCGACTACGCGCCCGAGGACGTGGTGGCCAGCGGCCGGCTGATGCCGGGGCAGATGATCGCCGCCGACACCGAGACCGGCGAGCTGCTGCTGCCGGCCGACATCGACGAGCGCCTGAAGCGCCGCCAGCCGTACCGGCGCTGGCTGCAGCGCCACGTGCGGCGCCTGGATGAGATCGAGAACGGCGGCTTCAAGCCCGAAGCCCTGGCCGGCGACGACCTCAAGGCCCAGCAAAAACTGTTCGGCCTGAGCTACGAGGAGCGCGAGCGGGTGCTGCGCGTGCTGGCCGTGGACGGCCAGGAGGCGATCGGCTCTATGGGCGACGACGCGCCGATGGCGGTGCTGTCCGACAAGCCGCGCTCGCTGTACGACTACTTCCGCCAGTCGTTCGCGCAGGTCACCAACCCGCCGATCGATCCGCTGCGCGAAACCATCGTGATGTCGCTCAGCACCAGCTTCGGGCGCAATCACAACGTGTTCGAGGAGACGCCGGACCACACCCGGCGCCTGGTCACCGCCAGCCCGGTGCTCAGTCGCGACACCTTCGAGCGCCTGTGCTCGGTCTACGAGGCCGACTACCCGCACGTGGTGATCGACCTGTCGTACCCGCGTCCGGCGGCCGGGCAAAGCGGCCTCAAGGCGGCCGTCGAGCGCATCTGTGAGCAGGCCGAGGCGGCGGTGCGCCAGGGCAAGGTGATCATCGTGCTGAGCGACCGCAGCGCCTCGCCGCAGCGCCTGCCGGTGCCGGCGCCGATGGCGACCGGCGCCGTGCACCACCACCTGACGCGCCTTGAGCTGCGTTCGGATGCCAACCTGGTGGTCGAGACGGCGAGCGCGCGCGACCCGCACCATTTCGCGGTGCTGCTGGGCCTGGGCGCGACGGCGGTGTACCCGTACCTGGCCTACGCCACTATCGCCGAACTGCTGGGCCCGGAAGGCGCCGAGCGCGGCTGCGCCGCGTTTGCCGCCGGCATCAACAAGGGCCTGCTCAAGATCATGTCCAAGATGGGCATCTCGATCCTGCCGAGCTATCGCGGCGCGCAGCTGTTCGAGGCCATCGGCCTGCACGCGGACGTCATCCGGCTGTGCTTCGAGGGCGTGGTCAGCCGCCTGCAGGGGGCGACCTTCGAAGACATCGAGGCGGACCTGCTGGCGCTGGCGGATGCCGCCGCACAGGCCCGCAAGCCGCTGGCGCAGGGCGGCTTGTTCAACTACGTACACGGCGGCGAGTACCACGCCTACAACCCGGACGTGGTGCGGGCGCTGATCGCCTGCGCGCGCAGCGGCGACTACGAGGACTACAAGGTGTTCGCGCGGCTGGTCAACGAGCGCCCGCCAGCGACGCTGCGCGACCTGCTGCATTTCAAGCCCCGGCGCGCCATCCCGCTCGACGAAGTGGAGCCGATCGAGGCCATCACGGCGCGTTTCGACTGCGCCGGCATGTCGCTGGGCGCGCTGTCGCCGGAGGCGCACGAGGCGCTGGCGATCGCCATGAACCGCCTGGGAGGACGCAGCAACTCCGGCGAGGGCGGCGAGGACCCGGCCCGCTACGGCACCGAGCGCACCTCCAAGATCAAGCAGGTGGCGTCCGGCCGCTTCGGCGTGACGCCGCACTACCTGGTCAACGCCGAGGTGCTGCAGATCAAGATCGCCCAGGGCGCCAAGCCCGGCGAGGGCGGCCAGCTGCCCGGCAACAAGGTGGACGAGCTGATCGCCCGCCTGCGCTACACCATGCCCGGGGTGGCGCTGATCTCGCCGCCGCCGCACCACGACATTTACTCCATCGAGGACCTGGCGCAGCTGATTTTCGACTTGAAGCAGGTCAACCCGCAGGCGCTGGTGTCGGTCAAGCTGGTGGCGCAGGCCGGCGTCGGCACGGTGGCGGCCGGCGTGGCCAAGGCCTACGCGGACCTGATCACCATTTCCGGCTACGACGGCGGCACCGGCGCCAGCCCGCTGACGTCGGTGAAATACGCCGGCATCCCCTTCGAGATCGGGCTGGCCGAGACGCACCAGGCGCTGCTGGCCAACAAGCTGCGCGAGAAGGTGCGCGTGCAGGCCGACGGCGGCCTCAAGACCGGCCTCGACGTGGTCAAGGCCGCCATGCTGGGCGCCGAGAGCTTCGGTTTCGGCACCGCGCCGATGATCGCGCTCGGCTGCAAGTATTTGCGCATCTGTCACCTGAACAACTGCGCCACCGGCGTGGCCACGCAGAACGAAACCCTGCGCCGCGAGCACTTCGTCGGCCTGCCGGACATGGTCGAGAACTACCTGCGCTTCGTGGCGCAGGAGACGCGCGAGTGGCTGGCGGCGCTCGGCGTGCGCAGCATCGAGGAACTCATCGGCCGCAGCGACCTGCTGCAGCCGGCTGCCGGGCGCACCGCCAAGCAGCGGCACCTGGACCTGAAGCCGCTGCTCGGCGGCAGCGGTCTCAAGGTCGAGGGCAAGCACTACTGCACGGTCGCCTGCAACGAGCCCTACGACAAGGGTGAACTCGCCGAGCAGATGGTGGCCGACGCGCTCGACGCCATCGAGCACGCCCGCGGCGGCATCTTCCATTACGACATCCGCAACACCCACCGCTCGATCGGTGCCCGCCTGTCGGGCGAGATCGCCCGTCGCTGGGGCAACCACGGCATGGAGCACGCGCCGATCACCGTCAAGCTGCGCGGCCACGCCGGGCAGAGCCTGGGCGTGTGGAATGCGGGCGGTCTGCACCTGCTGCTGGAAGGCGACGCCAACGACTACGTCGGCAAGGGCATGGCCGGCGGCAAGATCGTGCTGTCTCCGCCGCGCGCCAGCCGCCTGCAGGGGAACCTGACCACCATCATGGGCAACACCTGCCTGTATGGCGCCACCGGCGGCAAGCTGTTCGCGGCCGGCCAGGCCGGCGAGCGCTTCGCGGTGCGCAACTCGGGCGCCATCGCGGTGGTCGAGGGCGTGGGCGACCACGGCTGCGAGTACATGACCGGTGGCGTGGTGGTGGTGCTGGGGCCGACCGGCGTCAATTTCGGCGCCGGCATGACCGGCGGACTGGCCTTCGTCTACGATCCCGACAACCGCCTGCCCGAGCGCTACAACCCCGAGCTGGTGGAGCTGCACCGCATCAACACCGAGGACACGGCCATCTGCGTCGGCTTCCTGCGCGGTCTGATTCGCGAGCACGCCCTGGAGACGCACAGCGACTGGGGCCAGCAGATTCTCGACAACCTGCCCGATCTGCGCGGCAGGTTCTGGCTGGTGAAGCCGCAGGCCCGCGAGCTGGCCGTGCTGCTCGATGCCGTGCGCGCGCCGCGCTGAGCGGCCTCGTCACCCAACCCGACATCCAGAGCGAGCACCGCACCATGGCCGCCGCCCCCAAGCCCCGCAAGAATCCGCTGCAGTTCCTGGAAGTGCCGCGCCAGCTCGACAAGCTGCCGGCCGCGCAGCGCATCCGTCATTTCAACGAGATTTACGTGCCGTTCGACGCCGCGCAGGCGGCGCGCCAGGCCGGCCGCTGCGTGGATTGCGGCAATCCATACTGCGAATGGCAGTGCCCGGTGCACAACTTCATCCCCGACTGGCTCAAGCTGGTGCAGGAGGGCAAGATTCTGGAGGCGGCCGAGCTGTCCAACCAGACCAACTCGCTGCCGGAAATCTGCGGGCGCATCTGCCCGCAGGACCGCCTGTGCGAGGGCGCCTGCACCATGAACGACGGCCTAGGGGCGGTCACCATCGGCGCCATCGAAAAGTACATCACCGAAGAGGCGTTCAAGCTCGGCTGGAAGCCGGACCTGTCGCGCGTGGTGCCGACCGGCAAGCGCGTGGCGGTGGTGGGAGCAGGTCCGGCCGGGCTCGCCTGCGCGGACGTGCTCACGCGCGCCGGTGTGGCGGTGACGGTATTCGACCGCTACCCCGAGATCGGCGGCCTGCTGACGTTCGGCATCCCGGGCTTCAAGCTCGAAAAACACGTCGTGCAGCGCCGGCGAGCCATTTTCGAAGGCATGGGGATCGAGTTCCGCCTGGGTGTGGAGGTCGGCCGGGACATCGGCTTCGACAGCCTGCTTGCCGAGTACGACGCCGTGTTCCTGGGTATGGGCACCTACAAGTTCGTCGAGGGCGGCTTTCCGGGTGAGCAGCTGCCGGGTGTGACGCCGGCGCTGCCGTACCTGGTCGCCAATGCCCGCCGCCAGCTCGGCTTCGAGCGTGACCCGGCCGAGTACATCGACCTTGCCGGCAAGCGCGTGGTGGTGCTGGGTGGTGGCGACACCGCCATGGATTGCAACCGCACCGCCATCCGCCAGGGGGCGGCCGAGGTCGTCTGCGCCTACCGGCGCGACGAGCGCAACATGCCGGGATCGCGCACCGAGGTCGGCAACGCCAAGGACGAGGGCGTGCAGTTCCTGTGGAATCGCCAGCCGCTCGAAATCGTCGCCGGCCCCGACGGCCGTGCCTGCGGCGTGAAGCTGGTCACCACCGAGCTTGGCCCGCCGGACGCCAAGGGCCGCCGCCAGCCGCAGCCCATCCCCGGCAGCGAAGAGGTGGTGCCGGCCGATGCGGTGATCATCGCCTTCGGTTTCCGGCCGAATCCGCCGGGCTGGTTCGAGGCGGCCGGCATCGCCACCGACGCCGGCGGGCGCGTGCACGCGCCCGCCAAGGCCAGGCTGGCGCATCAGACCAGCAACCCCAAGGTGTTCGCCGGCGGCGACATGGTGCGCGGTGCGGACCTGGTGGTGACCGCCGTCTACGACGGCCGCCAGGCCGCCGAAGGCATCCTGCAGTTCCTGGGTGTTTGAGGCGGTGGCGAGCCTGCCAGCGCTGCAAAACGACCGCCTGCTGCGCGCCCTGCGCCGGGAGCCGGTGGATCGCACGCCGGTGTGGATCATGCGCCAGGCCGGCCGCTACCTGCCCGAATACCGCGCCACCCGCGCGCGGGCCGGCAGTTTCCTGAACCTCATGCGCAGCCCCGAGCTGGCGACGGAAGTCACGCTGCAGCCGCTGGCGCGCTTCGATCTCGACGCCGCCATTCTGTTCTCGGACATCCTCACCATCCCGGACGCGCTGGGTCTGGGCCTCCACTTTGTGGAGGGCGAGGGCCCGCGCTTCGAGCGGCCGGTGCGCAGCGCTGCCGACATCGACGCGCTGCGCCTGCCGGATGTGGAAACCGCGCTGCCTTATGTGTTCGACACCGTGCGCATGCTGCGCCGGGAACTGGCCGGCCGGGTGCCGCTGATCGGTTTTGCCGGCAGCCCGTGGACGCTCGCCTGCTACATGGTGGAAGGCGGCGGCAGCGACGATTTCCG
>NZ_JAQVGQ010000202.1 GCF_028696615.1 Immundisolibacter sp.
ACCCCCTGCGTCAGCACGCTGACGCGCATCACCCGCCGGGCCTCGCCGGCGCTCATCAGCACCTGCATGTAGACGCGCTTGACGCCCTCGAGCACCACCGCCAAACCGGCAATGCGCATCGGCCAGCGCGCCAGCGCCACCGTGTCCGGGTTGTGCAGGAACACCCCCAGGATCAGGTCCGGCGCCAGCAGCATGGGCGCGCCGAGCAGTCCGAGTCCGACCAGGCCGATGCGCAGCGCGTCGCGCGTCCAGCGCCGCGCCTCGGCAGGATCACCGGCGCCCAGCGCCTGCCCGACCAGCGTCGCCGCCGCCATGGCCAGGCCCATGCCGGGCAGGATGACCACCGTCATCAGGTTCACCAGCACGTTGGCGGCGGCCAGCTCCGCCGTGCCGATGCGCCCGATGATCCAGTACAGCGCCACCAGGCCGGCCGACTGCGACACGTGCTGCAGGCCCGCCGGCACGGCGATGCGCACCAGTGAGCGGTAATCCTGCCGCTGCGGGCGCCGGCGCAAAAAGCCGCCCTCGAGCGCATAACGCCAGCCGAAGGCGTAATAGATGGCCGTGCCCAGCAACACCGACAGCGCGGTGGCGAGGCCGGAGCCGACCACGCCCAGCGCCGGGGCGCCGAAGTGGCCGTAGATCAGCACGTAGTTCAGCAGCACGTTGCTGGCGTGCATGATGAGCAGGGTGGTCATGTACAGGCGCGACTGGCCGATGCCGTTCCAGTAGCCGCGAAAGGCGTAGTTCATGGCCATCAGCGGCCCGGCCAGCATGCGGATCTGGAAATACGGCACGGCGCCCGCGATCACCTCGGGGTCCGGATTCAGCAGCGGGAACAGCCACGGCGCGAGTGCGCACAGCGCGAGCGTCAGCAGCGGCCCGATCACCAGGATCAGCAGCAGGCTGGCGTTGAGCGGTACGGCCGTCTCGTCGATGCGGCCCTCGCCCTTGCGCCGGGCGGCGATGGCCTGCACGCCGACCGACAGGCCGAGAATCATCGCCTGGCAGGTGAACAGCACGAAGCTGCCGAGGCCGACCGCCGCCAGGGCCGCGTCGCCGAGCTTGCCGACCATGGCGGTGTCGACCACGTTCAGCACGCTCTGCGAGGTCATGGCGGCGATGATGGGCAGCGCCAGCCCCAGGATGCGCCGCAGGCGCTCGCCTTCGACGAAGGGCTGGTGCGTGCCGGCCGGCTGCGCGGCTGGCGCCGTGTGTACCGCCGGCACGCCCTGTTGCGGGGCGTTCAAGGGCGGGTTTCGTCGCGCGGCCCGGTGGCCTTGGCGTCCTCACGCGGATCGGCCGAAACGCCGAGTTCCTGCAGGGTGGCCATCAGGCGCGCCATGCGCTCCTCGATGGCCTCGACGTGGTCGAGCACCGCATCCAGCGAGCGGCTGACCGGGTCCGGCAGGTCGTCGCGCAGGCCGTAGGCGGCGAAGCCGATGCGAGCGGCGGTCTCGCGCCGGCGCTCGGCGTCGGCGCCGACCACCCGGCCGGGGATGCCGACCACCGTGGCGCCGGCCGGCACGTCCTTGACCACCACCGAGTTGCTGCCGATGCGCGCGCCGCGACCCATGGTGATGGGGCCGAGAATCTTGGCGCCGGCACCGACCACAACGTCGTTTTCGAGCGTCGGGTGGCGCTTGCCTTTCTCCCAGGTGGTGCCGCCGAGCGTGACGCCGTGGTACAGCGTGCAGTCGTCGCCGATCTGGGCGGTCTCGCCGATCACCACGCCCATGCCGTGGTCGATGAAAAAACGCCGCCCGATGCGCGCGCCGGGATGAATCTCGACGCCGGTCAGAAAGCGCGACAGATAGGCGATGAAGCGCGCCGGCCAGCGCAGGCCGCGCCCCCACAGCCAGTGCGCCAGGCGGTGCAGCCACAGCGCGTGCAGGCCGGGGTAGGTGGTGAGCACCTCGAAGCGGTTGCGCGCGGCCGGATCGCGCGCGAACACGCAGTCGATGTCTTCGCGCACACGATCAAACATCGGGATTGGCCTTGGCGAGGGCGTGCTCGATGGCACTCAGGATGCCGCGCAGAATCTGCACCTCATTCTGGTCCGGGGTGGCTCGGTTGACAAGCGCGCGCAGGCGGCGCATGCCGCGCTGCGGGTTGCTCGGGCGCAGAAACCGGACGCGTTCGAGCACCCGCTCCAAATGCTCGAACAGCCGCTCGAGCTCGGCATGCGTGGCCGGCGGACCGCTCGGCTCGGCTGGTGGTGGTGGTGCCACGGCGGCCCGCCGGTAGAGCTCGTAGGCCAGCACCTGCACGGCCGCGGCGAGGTTCAGCGACGCAAACGCGGGATTGCTCGGGATGACCACTCGCCGCTGGCACAGGTCCAGGTCCTGGTTGCTGAGGCCGGAGTGTTCGGGGCCGAACACCAGCGCCACCTCGCCGTGCGCGGCGTGCGCCAACGCCAGCTCGGCGCAGGCCGGCGGGTCCAGCGGCGGCAGCTCGATGCTGCGCTCGCGCACGCTGGCACCGATCACCAGCGTGCAGTCGGCAACCGCCTGGGCGAGCGTGTCGCACAGCACGGCCCGATCCAGCAGCGCATCGGCGCCGGCGGCGCGGGCGCTGGCCTCCTCGTGCGGAAAGATCTTCGGGCGCACCAGGTACAGCCGCGTCAGCGCCATGGTGTACATGGCGCGCGCCGCCGCGCCGATGTTGCCGGGATGGGTAGTGCCGACCAGCACGATGCGCACGCGGGGGAGGGTATTCATGGTCGTCATTTTAATGGCGCGGTGGCAGCGCCCCGCGCGGCGCAGCGGGGCAGCCCTTTTCAGCGGCTTGTTAGAATGCCCGGCCGGTGCGCGTCCCGCGCCGCCGGCCCCTGTCGCTGCGAGTTCTTTACATGTCGCCATTGACCACCATCGCCGTGCGCGCCGCTCGCGCCGCGGGCGATTTTCTGCTCCGTACCGGCGAGCGCCTGCACGAGCTGCGCATCGAAATGAAAGGCCCGAACGATTTCGTGTCCGACGCCGACCGCGAGGCCGAGCGGCGCATCGTCGACATCATCCGCCGTGCCTACCCGGACCACGCCATTCTGGGAGAAGAGGGCGGCGCCCAGGGCGAGGTCGCCAGCCACGGCGCGCGCTGGATCATCGACCCGCTCGACGGCACCACCAATTACCTGCACGGCCTGCCGTGGTATTCGGTGTCGATCGCGCTCGAGATCAAGGACCGCCTGGAGATCGGGGTGGTCTACGACCCCGGCCGCAACGAGCTGTTCGTGGCCGAACGCGGCAAGGGCGCGCGCCTGAACGACCGCCGCCTGCGCGCGAGTGGGCAGGCCAAACTGGCGGGCGCGGTGATCGGCACCGGTTTCCCGTTCAAGTCGCACCAGCACCTGGATGCC
Source organism: Immundisolibacter sp. (assembly GCF_028696615.1). Lineage (GTDB taxonomy): Bacteria > Pseudomonadota > Gammaproteobacteria > Immundisolibacterales > Immundisolibacteraceae > Immundisolibacter. The sequence goes on from NZ_JAQVGQ010000202.1 coordinate 3,356, forward strand.
TACACCGAGACCTTCAAGGCGGTGTCGCGGGCCGGCTGCGCCATTCGCCGCGCAGGTTCTGCCGCGCTCGACCTGGCCTACGTGGCGGCCGGGCGCTTCGACGGTTTCTGGGAACTCGGCCTGCAGCCCTGGGACATGGCCGCCGGCATGCTGCTGATTCGCGAGGCGGGCGGCGTGGTGACGGACATTCGCGGCGGCGACCGGGCCATGAAAACCGGCAACGTGGTCGGCGGTACGCTGCGCGTGCACCAGGCGCTGCTGGATACCATCAAGCCGCATTTGGGCGCCGATCTGCCGGCTTAGCAGGCCGTTGAAGAAGGTTTTTCAACGGCCTATTAATCGCGGCAGACCGTTGACGGCGGGGCGTCAGCGCCCCGCCAACCCACCCATGATGCCGCGCACTGCCGCCGGCAGGTCCGCCGGCAGCACCACCAGTTTGCCGTTCTGGCTGTGCGCGATGTCGCGCATGGCCTCGATGTATTTCTCGCCGAGCAGGTAGACCACCGGCAGCTCGCCGGCTTGTGTGGCCTCGGCCACCTTGCGGATGGCGGTCTGGCTGGCCTCGGCCAGTACCACTTGCGCTTCGGCGTCGCGCCGCGAGGCTTCGAGCCGACCCTCGGCCTGCAGGATGGCGGCCGCCTTGTCGCCGTCGGCACGCGTCACCGTGGCGCGGCGCGCGCGCTCGGCGGCGGCCTGTTCCTCCATGGCCCGCTGCATGGTTTCGGACGGCTTGATGTCCTGGATTTCCACCGTCTTGAGGGCGATGCCCCAATCGGCAATGTCGTCCGAGATGGCGGCCTTGAGCTTGGCCTTGATCTGCTCGCGCGACGACAGCGCGTCGTCGAGGTCCATCTCGCCGACGATCGAGCGCAGCGAGGTCTGCACCAGGTTCTGGATGGCCAGCACGTAGTTCTCGACGCCGTACACGGCCTTTTCGGGCGACACGATGTTGATGTAGGCAATCGCGTTGACGATGATGACGGCGTTGTCGCGGGTGATGACCTCCTGCGAGGGCACGTCCATCACGATGTCCTTGGTGGTCACCTTGTAGGCCACCGTGTCGATGTAGGGGATGATCAGGTTAAGGCCCGGATTGAGCGTGGTGTGGTACTTGCCGAGGCGCTGCACCACGTGCTTGCTGCCCTGCGGCACGATGCGTACGCCAAGACCGATGGTGACCACCACCAGCGCGAACAGGAACAGGGTGACGACCAGGCCGGGCATGGTTTGGCTCCGTGAGTGATGGGGCGAGGGGCGGTCAGTCGCGCTTTTCGACGATCAGCGTGTTGCCGGAAAAATCTTTCACATACACCCGGTCGCCGACGGCGACCGGCGTGGCGCAGATGAACTCCCATTCATCGTCGCCGAGCAGCGGGGTGGTGAAGCGCACCACGCCGCGCTTGTCGCCGTGCGGTGCCCGGATGACGCGCCCGCACTCACCGATGGCGGCGGCGCGCGCGTCGCCGGCCCGGGTGCGGTCTTTCATCAGCGGGCGGAAATAACGGAACCACAGTGCCGTCAGCAGGCCGGACGTCACGCTCC
>NZ_JAQVGQ010000203.1 GCF_028696615.1 Immundisolibacter sp.
ACCACGCCATCCACCCGTACGAAAGCGTCGAGCGCCGTCTGCACGATGGCCTGGGCGCCGTCCCAGGACGCCACGCTCGCGGTGCTGGCCACGGCCTGCCCGCCGGCGGCGTGGATCTCGTCCACCATGCGCTGCGCCGGGCCGGCATCGACGCCATCGCCGCCCACCGAGCCGCCGATGTCGTTGACTACCACCCGCGCGCCCTGGGCGGCGGCCAGGCGCGCGATGCCGCCGCCGATGGCGCCACCGCCGCCGGTGACGATGATGACCTTGTCGTGAAGCATGCCGGGCATGACCGATCCTTATGAGTGGGCACGGGGGTGTCGATTGTAGGGAGGAGGGCGGTCAGCGTCGCGGCGGGGTGCTCAGCAGCCGCAGCCACTGCCGGAAAATCGCCGGCAGATGGGTTTCGTCCTGGAAGCTCGGGCTGCTTTGGACAGGCTCGATGCCAAGCTCGCGCGCCGGAGCGTCGGCGCCCGGCCGGGCGCGCTCGGCGCCGCGCGCGTAGTCCTGCGGACCGCTGGTGGTGGCGGCGGCGAAACCCTCCTGGCTGGCCTCGAACTCACGCAGGTCGTCCGGCGTCGCCATGCCGCTGGCGTTGAAGAAGTCCTCGTACTGACGAAGGCGCAGCCGTCGCGCTTCGGCCGGCTCGCCGCGCGGCGCCAGGCAGTAAATGCGCACTTCGGTCAGGTCCGGCGCCAGCGGCCGGAACACGCGAATCTGCGTCGAGGTCTGGTCCATGAGGTAGACGTTCGGGAACAGCAGCAGGTTGCGCATGCGGTCGATCATCCAGGACGCCTTGCCGGCGCCGAACTGCCGCGTCAGGCGCTCACGCTGGCGGGCCAGCGGCCGCACCTCGGGTTGCGCCACGTCGGACCAGGCCAGGATGTGGCCGCTGCCAAGATCGTAGGCGCCGCTTTCGAGTTGCAGGATGCGGTCGTCGGCGATCGAGCCAAGCGCCTTGCCACCTTTCTCGGCGAGGCGCCGGCCGATCATGCTGATGAAATTGGCGTGCACGGTGCTCACGTGGTAGCCGTCGAGGCCGTTTTCGGCATGCACCTTCCAGTTGCCGCGAAAGGTGTAGGTGGAGCTGCCGCGCAGCACCTCGAGCCCGTCCGGCGACTGGTCGACCAGGGCGTCGATGACGCCGGCCGCGGCGGCCAGATGCTCGCGCAGCGTCGGCACGTCGGCCTTGAGCGAGCCGAACAGGAAGCCGCGGTAGTTCTCGAGCCGCGGCAGGGGTTTGAGGTCATGGTTCAGCTGTTCGAACGACGGCGGGTAGGCGCCGGTTTCGTGGTCCTTGATGTCCACGTTGCGGCCGGCGCTGTCGAACACCCAGCCGTGATAGGGACAGGTCAAAAACTTGGCGTTGCCGCGCTGCGTGCGGCACAGCTGCGCGCCGCGGTGCGGGCAGGCGTTGACGAAGCCGCGGATTCGCCCGTCCTGGCCGCGCATCAGCACCACCGGCTGGCGACCCATGGTGAGCGTGAACCAATCGCCCGCACGCGGCAGCTGGCTGTCGTGCGCCAGATACAGCCAGCTGCCCTCGAAGATGTGTTCGAGCTCGAGCTGGAACAGCGCAGGATCGGTAAAGATGCGTCGGTCCACGGCAAACGGCCGCGCCGGGTCGTCGAGCAGGTAACTGGCCGGCGTGAGCGCGCGCGCCAGCTCGGTGGGTGTGTTCATGCGTGTTCTCCTCGGGGCGGTGGGCTCTGGCGGCCCGCTCGCCGGTGATGACGCGGCCGGGCTCAGGGGTTGTGAAGCAATGCGGGTCCTGCGCATTTCTTGCGTCGCCCGTCCGGTACACGCCCGGACGGGCTCACGCGAATCGAGCCCTCAAGGGCTCGATTCGCGTCCGGCCATCCCTGGCCGGCCTGAGAGCTTGAAAAATTCACACGCTCTCAGCCGCCGGCGGCGCGTTCCAGGCGCGCGATCCGGTCGCGCAGCTCCAGGCGCCGGCGTTTGAGTTCTTTCAGTTGCGGCGAGGCCAGGCCCGGCCCGTTTTCGATGTGATCGATCTTTGCATCCAGCAGCCGATGCTCCCGGCGCAGCTCGTCCAGCGTGGCGGTTCCGTTCAGGCGGGGCTCTGTCATCCGTCATCCTCCGTTCGGTAATAATCGCGCCGGCCCCGACACGCTAAACCCGCGCTGCGGGGCCGTCCAGTCCCCACCGCCCGGAACGCATGAGCGCCATCCTCGAAGTCCGTGATCTGGTCAAGGAATACCCCGGCGTGCGGGCGGTGGCGGGGGTGAGCTTCAGCGTCGCGGCCGGCTCCTGCTTCGGCCTGCTGGGACCGAACGGCGCCGGCAAGACCACCACCGTCGAGATGATGGAAGGCATCTGCCGCCCCACCGCCGGCGCCGTGCTGTACCGCGGCGAGGTGCAGGGTGCGCAGTTCCGCGCCGAGGCCGGCATCCAGTTCCAGTCCACCGCACTGCAGGACTTTCTGACCGTGCGCGAGACGCTCACGCTGTTCCACAACCTTTATCCGCGCCGGGCGGACCTCGAAACGCTGATCGACCTGTGCCAGCTGCGGGACCTGCTGGGGCGCGACAACCGCAGGCTGTCCGGCGGCCAGCGCCAGCGCCTGCTGCTGGCGATCGCGTTGGTGAACGATCCCGCCATCGTGTTCCTGGACGAGCCGACCACGGGTCTGGACCCGCAGGCGCGGCGCAGCTTCTGGAAGCTGGTGCAGGACATCCGGGCGCAGGGCAAGACCATCCTGCTGACCACGCACTACATGGAAGAGGCCTACGTGCTGTGCGATGAGATCGCCATCATGGACCGCGGCCGCATCATCGCGCAGGGCTCGCCGGACGCGCTGCTCGCCGAGCATTTCGAGGACGTGATCCTGACCCTGCCGAAGGCCGATTTCGCCCCGCCGGCCGGCTTTGATCTGCCGCTGCTGGATGCCGGCGAGCTGTGGGAGCTGTCGACGCGCGACATCCCGGCCGCGCTGCACGTGCTGGAAGCGGCGGGCGCCAGCCTGCGCCGGTTGCGCATCCGCGAGCGTACGCTGGAAGACCTGTTCCTCGAACTGACCGGCCGCGAGCTGCGCGCCTGAATCAAGCCGGAGCCCGCATCGTGCTGCGCCGTTACCTTGCTCTCACCCATGCCCGCAACATGGAGTTCCTGCGCGACCGCGCCTCGCTCGGCTGGAACCTGCTGTTCCCGCTGGTGCTGGTGGCGGGGCTTGCGATCATCTTCGGCGGCCCGCCGCGGGCGCTGTTCAAGGTGGCGGTGATCGGCGCCGGCGATCCGGTGCAGGTGAGCGCGCACCCGTTCCTCACCACGCGCTACACGGATTTCTTTGCGCTGCCGGCCGACGGCGAGGACGCAGCCGTCGCCAAGGTGGGCCGTCATCGGCTGGACATGCTGATCGATCTGCGCCAGCCGGCGCGTTATTGGGTCAATCCCGAATCGCCCAAGGGCTACGTGCTGGAGCGTCTGCTCGCCGCCGCCGGCGGGCCGTCGCTCACGGCCGGCACCGTGCCCGGCAAGCCCATCCGCTACATCGACTTCCTGCTGCCGGGCATCCTCGGCATGAACATGATGTTCTCGTGCCTGTGGGGCGTCGGCTACGTGGTGGTGCGTTACCGCAAGAGCGGCTTTCTGAAGCGTCTGAACGCCACGCCGGTGCGGCCGATCGAGTTCATCCTGGCGCAGCTCACCTCGCGCTTGCTGCTGATCATGGGCATCACGCTGGTGGTGTACGTGGGCACCGACTGGGTGATCGGCTTTCGCATGGAAGGCTCGTATGTCCTGCTGGCCACGGTCACCACGCTCGGCGCACTCGCCATGATCGCCATGGGCTTCGTGGTGGCAGCCTTCGTGACCAGCGAGGAGCTGGCCGGCGGCATCCTCAATGTCCTGTCCTGGCCGATGATGCTGCTGTCCGGCGTATGGTTCTCCATGGAAGGTACGCAGCCCTGGCTGCAGCAACTGGCGCAGCTGTTCCCGCTGACGCACCTGGTCGGCGGCGCGCGGGCGGTGATGCTGGACGGCGCGGGTTGGGTGGAACTCGCCCCGCAATTGCTGACGCTGGCCGCCATGACGCTGGTGTTTCTGGCCATCGGCGCGCGCATTTTCCGCTGGCGGGCGGACTGAACGACCAACGGGGGCAGGCGATGGAGGTGCACGAGCGGCGAATCGACCTCACCTGCGGCCAGAGCCGCTATCTGGAAGCCGGCGACGGCCCGCCCGTGCTGCTGCTGCACGGCATGGGCATGGCGAGCAGCGCGAACGGCTTCGACCTGCTGATTGCGCACCTGGCCGGCCAGTTCCGCGTGCTGGCGCCGGACCTGCTCGGGTTTGGGCTCGGCACGCGGCGCGTCGAGGCCGGGCCGACCTTCGAACTGATCGTGGAGCAACTGCGCGAGTTCATGGACCGGCTGGGGCTCGCTCGCGTACACGTGGTCGGCCACAGCCTGGGCGGCTGGGTCGGCAACCTGCTGGCCTACGAGAGCCCGCAGCGCGTGGCGCGCCTGGTGGCGCTGTGCTCGGCCGGGCTCAACGTGCAGCCGGCGGCGGGCATCCGCGCCACGGCCATTCCGTCACGCGGGCAGATCGAGGCGCTGCTGCGCGGCTGGCTGCACGAGCCGGCGCGCGTGGCGGATGCCGACTTCGCGCGGTTGGTGGACGGCTTCGCCGCCGCCGCCAACGCACCGGGCGCGCTCGAAAGTCTCGACCCGCTGCTCGCGCAGCAGGAAAACCCGACGCTGCGGGCAAGGTATTTATTGATGCGGCGCCTGCCGTTAGTCACCGCGCCCACGCTGATCATCTGGGGCGAGCACGACCCGCTCGAACCCTACCCGGTGTGGAAGGATGAAGCCCCGCGCCTTGCCGGCGACATGCGCCGGTCGAGTCGCCCAT
>NZ_JAQVGQ010000014.1 GCF_028696615.1 Immundisolibacter sp.
GCCGGGCGTGATCTTGTCGCAGTTGGAGATGCACACCAGCGCGTCGGCGCAGTGGGCATTGACCATGTACTCGACCGAATCGGCGATCAGCTCGCGCGACGGCAGCGAATACAGCATGCCGCCGTGGCCCATGGCGATGCCGTCGTCCACGGCGATGGTATGGAATTCCCGCGCCACGCCGCCGGCGGCCTCGATCTGCCGCGCCACGATGTCGCCCAGATCCTTCAGGTGCACGTGCCCCGGCACGAACTGCGTGTAGGAGTTGGCGATGGCGATGATCGGCTTGCCGAAGTCGCCTTCCTGCATGCCGGTGGCGCGCCACAGCGCGCGGGCGCCGGCCATGTTGCGGCCATGGGTGGAGGTGCGGGAACGATAGGCAGGCATGGGCGGCTCCAGGTGCGATCAGTCGGTCATTTTAGCGGCCACCGCAGGCGCGCCGGCGGTGATAATGCGCGCCCCGCCACCTGCTGCCTGCCCCATGCCCGCCGCCACGCTGATGATCCAGGGCACCACCTCCGACGCCGGCAAGAGCGCGCTGGTGACGGGCCTGTGCCGGTGGCTCGCCCGGCGCGGCGTGCGCGTGGCACCGTTCAAGCCGCAGAACATGGCGCTCAACTCGGCGGTGACGGCGGCTGGCGGCGAGATCGGCCGCGCGCAGGCGCTGCAGGCGCGCGCTTGTGGTCTTGCGCCGCACACCGACTTCAACCCGGTGCTGCTGAAACCGGTCACCGATCGCGGCGCGCAGGTCATCATCGATGGCCGGCCGATCGGCACTCTCGACGCCGCCGCCTACCATGCCTACAAACCCACCGCCCGCGCCGCGGTACTGGCCGCCCACCGGCGCCTTGCCGAACGGTACGAGGTCATCGTGGTGGAAGGCGCCGGCAGCCCGGCCGAGATCAACCTGCGCGCGGGCGACATCGCCAACATGGGCTTTGCCGAGGCGGTGAACTGCCCGGTGATCCTGATCGCCGACATCGACCGCGGCGGCGTGTTCGCGCACTTGGTCGGCACGCTGGCGCTGCTGTCGGCATCCGAACAGGCGCGCGTCAAGGGCTTTGTCATCAATCGGTTCAGGGGCGACATCGCGCTGCTGCAGCCGGGGCTCGATTGGCTCACCGCGCACACCGGCAAGCCGGTACTGGGCGTGCTGCCCTACCTGCATGGCCTTGACCTGCCCGCCGAGGACGCCCTGCCGCAGCCCACCGAAGCCAAGGCCGGCGCGCGGCTCAGCGTCGTCGTGCCGGCGCTGCCGCGCATCAGCAACCACACCGACCTCAACCCGCTGCGCGCGCATCCCAAGGTCGACCTGCGCTTCATCGGCCCCGGGCAGGCGCCGCCGGCGGCCGACCTCGTCGTGCTGCCGGGTTCCAAGGCGGTGGCCGCCGATCTTGCCTTTCTGCGCGCCGAGGGCTGGGAACCCGCCATCCGCCGCCACCTGCGCTACGGCGGCAAGCTGATCGGCATCTGCGGTGGACTGCAGATGCTGGGGCGCACCATCCACGACCCGCACGGCATCGAAGGCGTGCCCGGCAGCACCCCGGGCCTTGGCCTGCTCGAGCTCGAAACCACGCTGCAGGCGGACAAATGCCTGCGGCAGACGCGCGGCCGGCTCGCCTTTGCCGACGCCCCGGTGACCGGTTACGAAATCCACGCCGGCGTGAGCACGGGCCCGGCGCTCGCCCGGCCGGCGCTATGGCTAGACCACGGCCCGGACGGCGCGCTCGCCGAGGACGGGCAGATCCTCGCCACCTACCTGCACGGCCTGTTCGATGAACCGGCCGCGCAACGGGCGCTGCTCGCCTGGGCCGGGCTAGACACCGACACCACGATCGCTGCCGACACCCTGGCCGAGGCCGCCATCGAGCGCCTGGCCGATGCGGTCGAAACCCACCTCGACACCGCCGCCCTGCGCGCGCTGCTGGAGCTCGAAACCCCATGAAAACATTGATCCTGGGCGGCGTGCGCTCGGGCAAGAGCCGCCTTGCCGAACGCCTCGCCGCGGCGAGCGGCCAGCCGGTCACCTATATCGCCACCGCCCGCACTGGCGACGATGCCGAGTTCACCGCCCGCATCGCCGCGCACCGGGCCCGCCGTCCGGCCGACTGGACGCTGGTGGAAGAACCTGTCGCGCTCGCCGCGGCGCTGCAGGCGCACGCCCACGCCGAGCGCTGCCTGCTGGTCGAGTGCCTCACGCTGTGGCTCACCAACCTGCTGGTGGCCGACGACGCCGCGGCCCTCGACCGCGAGCAGGCGGCGCTGCTCGCCGCGCTCCCTGCCCTGCCCGGCACGCTGATCCTGGTCGGCAACGAGACCGGCATGGGCATCGTGCCGCTCGGCGAACTCACGCGCCGCTACTGCGATGCCGTCGGGCGGCTGCACCAGGACCTGGCCGCCCGCTGCGAGCGGGTGCTGCTCACCGTCGCCGGCCTGCCGCTTGCGCTCAAAGGAGGAAACCTGCCGTGACGCCCGCCTGGCTCAGCCTGCCCTGCCGCGCCCCCGATGCCGCTGCCGCCGAGCACGCTGAGGCCCGGCAAGCGCAGCTCACCAAACCGCCGGCATCGCTCGGCCGGCTGGAGGCACTCGCCGTGCAGCTCGCGGCGCTGCAGGGCCGCGAGCGCCCCTCCCTCGAGCGCGTGCAGGCGTGCGTGTTCGCCGCCGATCACGGCGTCGCCGCGCAGGGCGTGTCGGCCTTCCCACAGGCGGTGACAGCGCAGATGCTGCGCAACTTCGTCACCGGCGGTGCCGCCGTGAGCGCGCTCGCGCGCGCCCAGGGCGCGGCGCTCGAGGTGGTGAACCTCGGCACCGCCCACGATCCTGGCCCACTGCCTGGCGTCATCGATGCGCGCATAGCGCCGATGACGGCCGACTTCACCCAGCAGCCCGCCATGACTGCGCCCCAGCTCGCCGCGGCGCTAGACGCCGGCCGGCAGGCCGTGCAGAGGGCCGTCCAAGCCGGCGCGCAGCTGTTCATCGCCGGCGAGATGGGCATCGCCAACACCACCGCCGCCGCGGCGCTCGCCTGCGCATTGCTCGGCGAGCCGCCGGTCGCGCTCAGCGGCCCCGGAACCGGCCTCGATGACGCCGGCGTGGCGCGCAAGGCCGCGGTGATCGAACGCGCGCTCGCCCGCCATGCCGCACAGCTACACGATCCACTCGAGGCATTGCGGTGCCTCGGCGGCTTCGAGATCGCGGCGCTCACCGGTGCCGCCATCGCCTGCGGGCAGGCCGGTTTGCCGCTGCTGGTCGATGGCTTCATCGTCACCGCCGCCGTGCTCGCCGCCTGCCGCCTGGCGCCGGGCGTGCGCGACTGGCTGCTGTTCGCGCACCGCTCGGCCGAGCCCGGTCATGCCCGGCTGCTCACCGCGCTCGACGCCAACCCGTTGCTCGCGCTCGAGCTGCGCCTTGGCGAGGGCAGCGGCGCGCTCGCCGCCGTGCCGCTGCTGCGCCTGGCCTGCGCGCTGCACCAGGGCATGGCCACCTTCGCCGAAGCCGGCGTGACCGGTGGCCCACGATGATCGGCAAACTCTGGCAGCCACTGCGCCTGGCGCTGGCCCTGCTGACCACGCTGCCGGTACCCGGCGGCGCCCCGCCCGCGCCAGATGATCTTGGCCGCTCGCCGCTCACCTACCCCCTGGTCGGCCTGCTGCTGGCGATACTGTTCATTGCCGCCAGCTGGGCGCTGTTCGACCTGCCGCCGCTGGCAGCGGCCGCGCTGCTGCTCGCGCTGTGGGCCGCACTGACCGGCGCGCTGCACCTGGATGGCCTGGCCGACTGCGCGGACGCGCTGCTCGGCGGCCACGCCGACGCCACGCAGCGACGCACCATCCTGCGCGATCCGCACCTCGGCAGCGCCGCCGTGGTGACGGTGGTGCTGGTGCTGATCGGCAAGTTCGCTGGGCTGGCCGCGGTGCTCGAACACGGCTCGCTGGTGCCGCTGCTGGTGGCGCCGGTGCTCGCCCGTGGCGCGGCGCTGGCGCTGATGTGCGCCCTGCCCTACGCCAGCCCCGGCGGCATGGCCGAAACCACGATCGCCCGTCTGCCGCGCCAGGCCGGCTGGCTGGTGGTCGGCGTGATCGCGGTGATCACGCTGTTTTTGGCGCCCAGCGCACTGCTGATCGCGACGGCGCTGACCGCGCTGATCGGCCACGGCGCGCTGCGCCGGCAGGGCGGCGCCAGCGGCGACGTGTACGGCGCCGCCATCGAACTGATCGAAACCGCGACACTGCTGATACTCGCTGCCCCGGCGACCGGCTGAAGGCCGGCGCGCTTACAATCCGCAGCCCTCAAGGCGCGGAACCCACACCCGCCGGACCTGTCTCAAGAGCGGGCCCAACACGTCGAGACGAGCCGATGAACACGACACGCCTGTATCGCTCCACCCTGATTGCGCTGGCACTGGCCGTGACCGGCCACGGCCTCGGCGGCTGCGCCTCCAGCACCGCCGGCAACGTCTACTCGCGCAGCGAGGCGCGCCAGGCACAGGTGGTGAAATTCGGCACCATCGAGGCCATCCAGCCGGTCAAGATCGAAGGCACGCACTCGTTCATCGGTGCCGCCACCGGCGCCGTGCTGGGAGGCCTCGCCGGTAGCACGATCGGGCACGGCACCGGCCAGAAGGCAGCCGCCGTTGCCGGTGCGGTCGGCGGCGGGCTCGCCGGCAGCGCCGCCGAAAGCGCCCTGACCCATGCCGACGGGCTCGAAATCACCGTGCGGCTCGAGAACGGCAACGTCATGGCCATCGTGCAGGAACAAAGCGATCAGCAGCACTTCCAGGTCGGCCAGCGGGTGCGGGTGGTCCAGAACAATGGCACCTACCGCGTGTCCCCTTGAGAGCTCGTGAATTCTTCAAGCGCTCAGGCCGGCCAGGGATGGCCGGACGCGAAGCGAGCCCGCAAGGACTTCAGTCGCGTGAGCCTGTCCGGGCGTGTACCGGACGGGCGACGCAAGACATGCGCAGCACGCGCATTTCTTCACAAACTCTGAGAACAACGTGATGACGACCCAGGACATCGGCAAACGGCGGGCCGCCGAGGCGGCGCTGGCCTTCGTGCCGGAAGGCGAAGTGATCGGCGTCGGCACCGGCTCCACCACCAACTACTTCATCGACGGCCTCGCCGGCATGCGTGATCGCATCAAAGGCGCGGTGGCCAGCTCGGTAGCCACCGAAAAACGCCTCAAAGCGGCCGGCATCGAACTGTTCGACCTCAACGACGTCGGCACGCTGCCGCTGTACGTCGATGGCGCCGACGAGGCCACCGAGCACCGACAGCTGATCAAGGGCGGCGGTGGCGCCCTGACGCGCGAGAAAATCATCGCCGCCGCCAGCCGAACCTTCGTGTGCATCGTCGACGAATCGAAAATGGTGCGCCGCCTGGGCGCCTACCCGCTGCCGGTGGAGGTGATCCCCATGGCGCGCAGCTACGTGGCGCGTCAAATCGTCGCCCTGGGCGGGCGGCCGGTCTATCGACAAGGCTTCGTCACCGACAACGGCAACATCATCCTCGACGTGCTCGACGTGCATGGCCTGGACATCCTGGAGCCCATCAAGCTCGAACAGACGCTGAACAACATCGCCGGCGTGGTCACCAACGGCCTGTTCGCGGCTCGCGGCGCCGACCTGCTGTTGATCGGCAGCGCCGACGGCGTGCGCCGCCTCGGCAAAGCCTGAGAGCTTGTGAATTTTTCAAGCTCCGAGGCCGGCCAGGGATGGCCGGACCCGAATCAAGCACGCAAGGGCTTGATTCGGGGGAGCACGTCCGGGCGTGTACCGGACGGGCGACGCAAGAAATGCGCAGGACGCGCATTTCTTCACAAACACTGAGTCCGTTCGCACCTTCGGCGGGACGGGCCACACCGGCCCCGCCGATGGCGTCTTGCATGTCACAATCGGTGCCGCCTCAGAGCCTCTCGGATACCGAAGCGCGTGTCGAGCGCCATCCACTACAGCCAGCTTCGGCAATTCCTGCCGCTGTCGACGTTTCCGAAAGCGCAGTTGATCGAGCTGGCCGCCGCGGCGCGTATCGCCGAGCCCGCTGACCGTAGCCCGATCCTCGACGCCGCACACCAACCGCACGACGAACTGCTGTACCTGCTGGCCGGCGAAGCCGCTGCAGTCACCCACACCGGTGTGGCGGCGGTCATCGAAGCCGGCTCACCCAGCGCCGCCTACGCGCTCAACGACGGTCGCTTTCAAGCCGTCACCGCGTTCGCCGATGTCGTGCTGGCGCGCCTGCCGTTCGATCTAGTGGACCTGATCGCCACCTGGGACCAGCTGGCCGTGGTCGAACGGCGCGGCGTCGAGCGCAGCGCTGCTTTTTTTCCCCGCGGCATCCCGCGTCGCTGGCGCTACAGCTTCTTTCCGGTGCTGCGCAGCACGCCACCGGCGCACATCGAAGAGCTGATGCAAAGCTTCGTGCCGCTCGCCGCCCAGGAACGCCAGGTGATCGCCCACCAGGGCGAGCCGGCACACGAGTTCTTCGTCATCGACAGTGGCGCCGCGCTGATCACGCGCGAAGTGCCCACCGAGGAGGGCGAATCGATCGAACTGGCCGAGCTCAACGACGGCGAAAGTTTCGGCGCCGAAGCGTTCGGCGACGCCCCGTACTATTCCGCCACCGTCAGCATGATCAGCGACGGCGTGCTGATGTGCTTGTCGCGCGACGCGTTTCTGCGCCTGCAGGAACCGCCCCGACAGGTTCTGCTGCGCGGCGCGGACGCAGTCGACGTGATCAGTAACCGCGGGCATTGGCTGGATGTGCGCCAACGCGGCGAGTGGCAAAACGCCCACCTGCCCGGCGCGTTGAGCCTGCCTTTGCAGGAAATCCGCCTCGGTGCCCACCATCTCGACCTGGCCTGCCACTACGTGTGCTACTGCAACACCGGCCGCCGGGCGGCTGCAGCCGCGCACATCCTGTCGCAGCTCGGTTTCACCGCGAGCGTGCTGGATGGCCACTTCCGTCAGGTCGGCGCCGGTTGAGGAAACCGATCACCCGGCTCGCGTCGGCCGCTCCCATCACCCAAACGGTAACGCGCTTCTGCCAGCATCGGCGCTGCAGACGCGGCCATCATGGCAACGACACGCAACTGCGACGCGACTTAGCACTCTAAGGATGCGAGTGCTAAAATTTCATCAATCATCGTGAGGGAGGCATCATGTCCACCGCACTGACCTTGCCGCTGCAACCCGTCGGCAATCTCAACCAACTGATCCGTGCCGCCAATCAGGCGCCCTACCTGTCGGCACAGGAAGAACATGCGCTGGCGGTGCGTCTGCAGGACCACGGCGATCTCGACGCCGCCCGCCAGCTGGTGCTCTCGCACCTGCGCTACGTGATCCATATCGCCCGCGGCTATGCCGGCTACGGTCTGCCGCAGGCCGACCTCATCCAGGAAGGCGCCATCGGCCTCATGAAGGCGGTGCGGCGTTTCGACCCGCGGCGTGGCATTCGCCTGGTGTCGTTCGCCGTGCACTGGATCCGCGCCGAAATCCACGAGTTCGTGCTGCGCAACTGGAGCATCGTCAAGATCGCCACCACCAAGGCGCAGCGCAAGCTGTTCTTCAACCTGCGTCAGTACAAGCACCGCCTGGGCCGCCTGAGCGACGCCCAGGCAGAGGAAATCGCCAAAGAACTCGACGTGCGCCCGCAGGACGTGCTCGACATGGACACGCGCCTGAGCGAGCGGCCGGTATCGTTCGACGTGGCGACCGACGCCAGCGACGACGACCTGCCTGCGCCCGCACTGACCGTGGCCGATGTGCGACCCGACCCCGAGCAGGAGCTTGAGGAACAGGAATGGACCGACCACCGCCTGCAAGCGCTGCGTGCTGGCTTGGCGACACTCGACCCGCGCAGCCGCGACATCCTGGAGCAACGCTGGTTGGCCGAGGAGAAAACCGGCCTCAAGGAACTTGGTGAGAAATACGGCGTGTCGGCCGAGCGCATCCGTCAGCTCGAGAACCAGGCGCTGCGCCGCCTGTCGCAACACCTGCAAGCGCGGGCGGCGGCATGAGCGAGCCGAGTTCGCGATTGGGTTTCCTTGGCGTAATGAAGGAAATGGCCTGGGCTTTCCTTGGCGTGCGCGACCGCGCCAACTACGAGCGCAGCACGCGCTCGAACCCGCTGCACATCATCCTGGCCGGCCTGCTGCTGACCGCACTGCTGGTGCTCGCCCTGATCGGCGCGGTCAAGCTCGCGATCGGCAGCCGGCCGGCCGGTCACGCCAACTCAGCCCAGGCCGTGCCCGGGCAGGTAGTGGTCGACCAGAAGGGCGGCAAATAGCCCCATCAGGTAAATGATGGAATAGCGGAACGTGGCGGATGCGACCGCGCTGTCCTGCGTGCGGTACAGGCGCACCGCCCACTGCAGAAACCGCCCACCGAGCAGCAAGGCCGCCACGGCATAAGGCCAGCCGGCGAAATGCGTGGCAAACGGCAGCAGACTCACCGCCAGTAGCAGCGCGGCATACAACAACACGTGCAGGCGCGTGTACTGCAAACCGTGCGTCACCGGCAGCATCGGGATGTTGACCCGGGCGTACTCCTCGTGGCGGCGGATGGCGAGCGCCCAGAAATGCGGCGGCGTCCACACGAAGATGATCAGGAATAGCAACAGCGCCGGCGGGTCCACGCTACCGGTGACAGCCGTCCACCCCAGTACCGGCGGCGCCGCCCCGGCAGCGCCGCCGATGACGATGTTCTGCGGCGTGGCGCGCTTCAGATAGGCGGTGTAGATGACCGCGTAGCCGATCAGCGAAGCGAACGTCAACACCGCCGTCAGCACGTTGACCCACACCACCAGCAGCGTCATCGACAGCACCGCCAGCACCGCCGCGAAAACGAGCGCCTGGGCCGCCGTGACACGGCCGGTCGGCAACGGCCGGTGACGCGTGCGGTCCATCTGGGCATCTACCCGCGCGTCGACCACCTGGTTGATCACCGCCGCCGCCGAGGCGGCGAGAAAAATACCGAGATTGCCGGCCACCAGCGCATTCAGCGGCACCATGCCCGGCACCGCCAGCAGCATCCCGACCACGGCGGTGAAGCAGATCAGCGCCACCACGCGCGGCTTGCACAGCTCGAGGTACTCACGCCACAGCGGCAGCTCGGCCGCGCCCAGCGATGCAGTGTCAGCCACGCGTCTTCCCGCTGCGATAAAGGGTGTGGACGAGGGTCAGCACCGTCAGCAGCAATACGGCCGCCAGCGCATTGTGCGCAACCGCCACCGGCAACGGCAGGCCGAACCACACGTTGGCGATGCCGAGCGACACCTGCGTCAGCAGGACCAGCCACAACACCCAGCCGATGGTGCGCAGCGAGCCCGAGGTCCACCGCACCACCAGCGTCGCCGTGGCGGCGAGATACACGAACGTCACCAGCGCCCAGGCGCGGTGTGCCATGTGCACCGCCACCCGCGCCGGGCTGTCGAGCACACCGAACTCATAGTTCACGCCCAGACCGCGCCACAGCACGAAGCCGTCGGCCATGTCCATGGGCGGCCACCACTCCCCCAGACACTTGGGAAACGTGGGACAGGCCAGGGCGGCATAGTTGGCACTGGTCCAGCCACCGAGCGCGATCTGCAGCCCAAGCACCACGATGGCGCCAACCGCAAGACGCCGCAGCAATGCCGGCGGCGGCACGGCGCGCCGGTCCGGCACGTACGAGCGCGCCCCCAGATAGCCCAACCACAGCAGGCCCAACACCGACAAGCCGCCCAGCAAATGGCCCATCACCACCACCGGCTTGAGCATCAGCGTCACCGTCCACATGCCCAGCGCTGCCTGGAACACGATCAGCGCCAGCAGTGCCGTAGCCAACGCGCGTCCGGCCCGCCGCCGCCACGCCACCACGGTCAACCCCAACACCATCAATCCCAACGTGCCCGCGGCGTAGCGATGGATCATCTCTTTCCAAGCCTTGCCGGGCTCGAGCGGGCGATGGGCGTAGGCTTCGTTGGCGCGCGCGACGGCCTCGCCGCTCGGAACCGCCAGGTGCCCATAGCAGCCCGGCCAGTCGGGGCACCCCAGACCCGCATCCGACAACCGCGTATAGGCGCCCAGGACGACGACCGTCAGCGCCAACACGACGGCCAACAGCCACAGCAGCGGGTGGATCGACGATGGTTGGGACGATCCTGTCAAGAGTCACTCCATCAGTTGGGCACGAAACGTCGCAGCAGGTGATCGATGTCCTTGCGTGCCGCGCGCGGATCATAGTCCTTGCGGTAGCGCAGCATCGCAAAACCGCGCGGATCGACCATCACGAAGGCCGTGTCGGCCGGTGGGGCCGCGCCGGCCAGGGCGGCCAGCAGGCGCCCGTCGCCATCCTCGAAGTCGAGCAGGCCGGCCTGCTCCTGCAGGCGCGTCGGGGCCAGCGCCTGCCCTGGACGGTGCACATAGACGCGCACCAACGCGTCCTGATAGCGCGGCAGGGAACGCGCAATCTGCCGAAGATCGACGAGCGTCTTCCAGCACGCCGCATCACACGGCCCGACGACAATCAGTTTCCAGGGGGCTGCGGGCAGCCCCTTCATGGCATCAGGTGGCAACTCGACCGGCGGATCGATCAGCAGCCCCGACAGCGCCGGCTCCGGATGCCAGTGGAATCCCAGCCGCGAATATGCCCATGAAAACAACAGTGGGCCCAAAAACAGCGCCCCCAGCAGCAGCAACATCAGCCGGCCGCGCCGGCGCGCCGCCTCGTCCATCACTCCTCCTGCTCCGGACGCAAACGCGCTCGCCGCACGCCATGCACGATGTACATCACCAACAACGCCGCTGCCAGCCCGAACCATTGCACCGCATAGCCGTAATGGCGCTGCGGCGTCATGGACACGGTCGGCCAGTCGCGCCGAAACCCATATTCCGATTCGGGCGCCAGGCGCAACACGCGCCGCTGGACCGGCGCGCCGAGCACCGGCTCCAGTAACAGCGGGTCGATCTCCCCCACCACCCACAAGCTCCCGAACCGCTCACGAACCTCACCCGACACTAGCGGAAGGTCCATCGGGCGGCGCAGGTAACCGATCAACGTGAGCGGCCCGCCGGGCGTCTGCCAGGCAGGAACGTCGCTGCGCCGGGCACCCCGCGCCAACCATCCCCGGTCCACCAGCAACAGTGACGACTGCCCGTCGACGCGAAACGGGCTCAACACGTCGTAGCCGATCTGCCCGTCGCGCACCTGGTTGTCGAGCAGTCCTTGTCGATCGGCCAGGAACTCACCCCGCACCATCACCCGGCGATACTCGGGCACGCGATCGGGCGAAACGGATTCCCCTAGACGCAGCGGCGGCGCTGCTTGCTGCATGGCCGCCGCCTCAATGAGGATTTCCTTCTCGTGCGCGCGCCTGACCTGCCAGCAACCGAGCGCCGACAAAATCGGCAGCCCGACCGCCACGGCGAGCGTACTGGCTAGCGAGGGCCGGAACGGCGCGCGCCGACCACGATTGGAAACCGCCACGGCGTCGACCCTCAGGCCGCCGGCAAGCGACTAAAATGTTTCAAGCTCAGCGATCGCGGAGACGAAAAATGATGATGAAAGCGCTCATTTTGGCCATGCTGACCGCCATCCTGTTTGCCCTGGGCTCGGCGGCGTTTTCCATGCTCGGCCCCCGGCGCGGACACGACCGTATGGCGCGCGCGCTCACCTGGCGCATCGGCCTGTCGGTGGCGCTGTTCGCGCTACTGCTGGCCGGCTTCGCGGGCGGCGTGCTCAAACCGCACGCCGCCATAGCACCAGCCGCCGCGGCTGCCGCGGCTCAGAGCCAGTAAACGAACACGAACAGAGCCAGCCACACCACGTCGACGAAGTGCCAATACCAGGCGACGGCCTCGAAACCAAAATGGTGCTCAGGCGTGAAGTGCCCTTTCATGCAGCGCAGCAGGATCACGATCAGCATGATGGTGCCGAGCGTGACGTGCGCGCCGTGAAAGCCCGTCAGCATGTAGAACGTCGAACCATAGATGCCGGATGCCAGCGTCAGGTTCAGCTCATGCATGGCATGCGCGTATTCCTCGAACTGGAAATACAGGAACAGCAAGCCCAAGGCCACGGTGGCAGCAAGACCCAGGATCAGCTGCGTGCGCCGGTTTTTGAGTAATCCCCAGTGGGCGATGGTGATGGTCACGCCGCTGCTTAGCAAAATCGCGGTATTGAGCGCCGGCACCCCCCAGGCGGACACCGTCCCTTTAGGAATATCGAAACCCTCGGCCTTGGGCGGGTTCAACAGCGGCCAGGTCGCCTCGAAATTCGGCCACAGATAGGCGTGCGTGATGGCCTTCATCGGATCGCCTTCGCCACCCAGCCACGGCACCGAGAATTGCCGGGCGAAGAACAACGCCCCAAAAAAGGCGCCAAAGAAAAACACCTCCGACACGATGAACCACGCCATACCCCAACGGTATGAACGCTCCACCTGCTCGCTGTTGAGGCCGGCCTGACTCTCTCGGATGACGTTTCCAAACCAGCCGACCACCATCGCCACCAGCATCAAGGCGCCGACGAACAGCACCAGTTTGCCGACCGAGCGCTGATGCAGCCAGTTGACGCCGCCGATCACCATCAGCGTCAGCGCCACCGAGCCAACGATGGGCCAGCGTGTCTGCTCCGGTACGTAATATCCGCCGTGTGCCTGTGCCATTTCTTGTCATCCCTCCGCAAAAAGCCTATCGAGCACTCAACGGGGATCAGCCACCGGCCGGCGTATGGCCGGCATGCTCATCCATCGGCGCCTTGTGCAAATCGAAAAATGTGTAACTCAGCGTCACGGTACGCACATCGGTGGGCAGTTCCGGATCCACCGTGAAGCGCACTTTCATATCCTTTTGCTCTCCCGCCGCCAGCGTCTGCTGGGTGAAACAGAAGCATTCGATCTTGTGAAAATGCTTCGCCGCCGTGCCGGGCGCCACGCTGGGAATGGCCTGTCCGGTCACCGCCCGGCTGGCCAGATTGCGCGCCACATAAATCGCCTCGGCCGGCTCCCCGACGCGCACCTTCATGCGCGCGATGCCAGGGTGAAACTCCCACGGCAGATCGGCATTGGTGGTGGCCACGAACTCGACCGTGACCTCCCGTCGCTCGGCCCCGCCGGCGCCCCGTTCACCGCCGGCACCGACGCTTGCGCTGTTCAGCGATGCCGCCTTGCCATTCAAGCCGACGGCCTCGCACAACACGTTGTACAGCGGCACCAACGCAAAGCCAAAGCCGAACATCACCACCACCGCCAGCACCAGCCGCCGGCTGGTGCGAGCGATCCCGCGCCGACGCTCATCCACCGTGCGTAGCCCTCAACTGGACCAGGATGGTCACCACGTAGATCACCACCACCAGCGCCACCAGCCCGCCCACGAAGCGCCGATTCGGCCGGGTGTTGCGGTTCACTGGGGAGCGCGCCATGGGCGAGATCAGCGGATTTCCGGCGCTGTCGCGAACGTGTGATACGGCGCCGGCGATGGCACCGTCCACTCGAGGCCATGCGAGCCTTCCCACACGCGGTCGGTCGCCTTGGCGCCGCCACGCACCGTCTTGATGACGATGTACACGAACAACAGCTGCGACAAACCGAACACAAAGCCACCAACACTGGCAATGCGATTGAAGTCGGCGAACTGCAGCGCGTAGTCCGGGATACGCCGTGGCATGCCCTGCAGCCCGACGAAATGCATCGGGAAGAACAGCACATTGACGGAAATCGCCGACAGCCAGAAATGCAGCTTGCTCAAGCGCTCGTCATACATGTGCCCGGTCCACTTAGGCAGCCAGTAGTAGGCGCCAGCCATCAGCGCGAACACGGCTCCCGGCACCAGCACGTAGTGGAAATGCGCCACCACGAAGTAACTGTCGTGATACTGCATATCGGCGGGACCGATGGCCAGCATCAGGCCGGAGAAACCGCCAATGGTGAACAGGAACACGAAGGCGATGGCGAACAGCATGGGCGTCTCGAAGGTGATCGAGCCACGCCACATGGTGGCAACCCAATTGAATACCTTCACGCCGGTCGGCACCGCGATCAGCATGGTGGCATACATGAAATAAATCTCGGCCGCCACCGGCATGCCGGTGGCAAACATGTGGTGCGCCCATACGATGAACGACAGGAAGGCGATGGCCGAGATGGCGTACACCATCGAGGCATAGCCGAAAATCTGCTTGCGCGCAAAGGTCGGAATGATCTCGGAGATCACGCCGAACGACGGCAAAATCATGATGTACACCTCGGGGTGCCCGAAGAACCAGAAGATGTGCTGGAACAGCACCGGGTCACCACCGCCGGCCGCGCTGAAGAAACTGGTGCCGAAATGCCGGTCGGTGAGCATCATGGTGACGGTACCGGCCAACACCGGCATCACGGCGATCAGCAGGAAAGCCGTCACCAGCCAGGTCCAGCAGAACAGCGGCATTTTCATCAGCGTCATGCCGGGGGCGCGCATATTGAGCACGGTGGCAATGACATTGATGGCACCCATGATGGACGAGATGCCCATCAGATGCACTGCGAAGATAAAGACGTCAGTGGTATCCGGTGCAAAGGTGGTGGAGAGCGGTGCGTAAAACGTCCAGCCAAAAGCCGGAGCGCCACCGTCCATGAACCAGGTGCTGAGCAGCAGCGCGAAGGCAAACGGCAGCAACCAGAAACTCCAGTTGTTCATGCGCGGCAATGCCATGTCCGGCGCGCCGATCATGAGCGGCAGCATCCAGTTGGCAAAGCCGGTCCAGGCCGGCATCACCGCGCCGAACACCATGATCAAGCCATGCATGGTGGTCAGGCGGTTGAAGGTTTCCGGCTCGACCAGCTGCAAACCGGGCTGGAACAGCTCGGCGCGAATCAGCATGGCCAGCAAACCGCCGGTCAAGAACATGATCAGCGCCAACCACAGGTACAGGCTGCCGATGTCCTTGTGATTGGTGGTGAACAACCAGCGGCTCAGCCCGCGCGCTGGGCCGTGATGATGATCGACTTCGTGGGCCACAGTAGCCATGCCGTCTTCTCCGAACATAGTCTCGTTAGGTTACGCGTCGATGCCGCAAATCAGCGCGCCGCTTTGATCTGACTCGGCTGCACCAGGTCGCCCTTGTTGTTGCCGAAGGCGTTGCGTTCATAGGTGATCACGGCCGCCAGATCGACGTCGTTCAGCTGCGCGCCGAATGCCTGCATGGCCGTGCCGGGCTTGCCGTGCATGACGATGTTGACATGCCCTTCGATCGGCCCGGTCGCAATCGCGCTGCCGGCCAACGCCGGGAAAGCCGGCGGAATGCCCTGACCGTTGGCCTGGTGGCAGGCCACGCAATACGTGCCATACACGCCCTTGCCGCGCTCGACCAGCTCGTCCAGGGTCCACTCACGGTCGGCACCGCTCTTGGCCGCCTCGGCCTCGGCCTTCTTGGCGGTCAACCAGGTTTCGTAGTCCTCGCGTGTCTTGGCCTCGACCACGATCGGCATGAAGCCGTGATCCTTGCCGCACAGCTCGGCGCATTGGCCGCGGTAGAAACCCGGTTTCGGAATGTTGGTCCAGGCGTCGTTGATGAAACCGGGAATGGTGTCCTGCTTCCAGCCGAGCTCCGGCACCCACCACGAATGGATGACGTCATTGGAGGTGAAAACAAACCGGATGCGGGTATTGACTGGCACCACCAAGGGATTGTCGACGTCGCGCAGGTAATTGGCATCCGCGTGCGGATCGGCCTTGATGGCGTCGCGACTGGTGGCGGCGAGGTTGCTGAAGAAGCTCACCCCTTGATCGAGATAGTCATACTGCCAGCGCCACTGATAGCCGGTGACCTTGATGGTCAGCTCGGGGTCTGAGGTGTCTTCGAGCGTGAGCAGGCTTTTGGTGGCCGGAAAGGCCATGGCGATCAGGATGATGAACGGTATGACCGTCCAGATCACTTCGACCGTGGTGTTCTCATGAAAGTTGGCCGCCACGGCGCCGCGCGATTTGCGAAACGCAAACAGCGAATAGAACATGGCGCCAAACACCACCACGCCGATCGCCGCGCACACCCACAGCGAGATCATGTGCAGGTTGAAGGTGCTATGGCTGACCTCGGTGACGCCACGCACCAGGTTCATGTCGTAAGCCGCCTGCACAGGCGACGCCGCCACACTGGCCAAACACAGGCCAGCGAACGTTCCGGTCACAGCGCGACGTTGTTGTCCCATCTTCAAAGACCCATCTCCCTGTTCAATCCGGTATCCGGTGCGCTCTGGGGCGCGCTTGTCGTCCACTGCCGATCCAGCAACCGAGTCAGTTCGGTCGCCAGCCGATGGCGTTCGGCGTGCGGCAGGAACGAGCCGATTTCCAAAAATCGTCCCGTCGACCCCAGGCGCAGACTGCCGCAGCCTCGATTGGCCTGCGGCTGCCAATACAACCTGACCCACGGCCGGGCGAATTCATCGCGCGACTCGAGGCGATAACCGCCGCGCAGCACGACCAGCCGCTCGCCGTCGAGCTGGATCAGCTCGCGCCGATAGCTGGCCCGCGAACAGCAATACAGCCCAATGCCGAGGGCCGCCACTTCCAGCCCGCTGAAGGGCGCCACCAGCCACAACCCCTGCCCGGCAAACACCAGGGCGATGAGGCCGTTGAGCAGCACCATGGCGGTCAGCACGCGCTTGGTCTGAGGCCAGGAACTGGAACGGTTCGGTTCGAGCTCGAACCGCCACACGCCGTCCCGCTCCCGCCGCGTACGCAGCGACACCGCCACCTCCTCTCGCCGAGAGGCCCACTTGACCACGGACGTGGCCGGGTTGCGAAGCGCACCTGCGACAAAAAACCGCACCAATACTACCGTCCCGGGACTGCACCTGACAAGCCGAATCGCCCGCGGTCATACCCTCTTGACCGGCGTCAAGCCATCCTGCGCAGACACCCCAGGACGCCCTGGGCAAACTCGCTCGCGATGTCATCTGCGTCGGCCAGTGGCTGATGTGGCAGGATGCCAAGGCAGGGCTCGGGCAGAACGTCGGCGAGCGCGGCCAGGTTTTCCTGCAGCCGCGCGAGGTTGCCATCCACGGCACTGGCCACCCAGCCGAGCAACGCCAGGCCGCTGCGACGGATGGCGTCCGCGGTGAGCGCCGCATGGTTCAGGCATCCCAGGCGCAAGCCCACCACCAGCACCACCGGCAGTTGCAGCCGGCGCGCGAGCGCCGCCACGTCGCCATCCGGCCCCAGCGGCACCCGCCAGCCGCCGACGCCTTCGACCACTGTGCAGTCGGCCTTGCGCGCCAGGCGTTCGAAGGCCTCGGTGATGACCGCAAACCGAATCGACCGCCCGACCTCGGCCGCGGCGATGTGTGGCGCGATGGCCGGCGCAAAAGCGTATGGATTCACCCACTCGTATGGCAGATCGAGCCCGCTGGCCGCTTGCAGGGCCAGCGCGTCGGCGTTGCGCAGGCCGCCTGGCGTCGTCTCGCAGCCGCTCGCCACCGGCTTCATGCCCGCCACGCGCCAGCCGCACCGGCGCAGCGCCACGATCAGGCCGGCCGCAGCGCGCGTCTTGCCGACGCCGGTATCGGTGCCGGTGACGAACAGGCCGCGCGTGCGCAGACCGGGCATCAGGCGCGTCGACCACGCGGCGGGTGGAAATGCAGCGGCCGCGCGCCGTCGTGATCGTGCGGCCGCGAGTGCAGCGGCTTCCAAGCGTGGGCGTGGATCACCTCGTAGCTCGCCGGCAGACGACCGTCGCTGCGAAAGACTTCATAGGCGGCCGCCATCCGCTCCCAGGCCAGCCGGCCGCGCAGGCCGCGCCGGCGCCCGGCGGCGGCATTGGCGGCGCCGATGGCACGCAAATCGCGCGCCAGCGCCCGCACATCGGCGTAGGTCAGGCAGAAGTGTTCGACGTCCAGCACCGGATTTTCGAAGCCGCTGCGGCCGAGGGCGTCGCCGAGGTCGTGCATGTCGATGAAGCCGTGCACGTGGGTTTCGCCATCCACCTGCCGCCAGGCGGCACGCAGCTCGCGCAGGGTGTCGGGGCCGAGGCTGGTGAACAGGAACAAGCCGCCCGGGCGCAGCACCCGCCATACCTCGGCAAACACCTGCGCCGGGTCGGCGCACCACTGCAGGGTGAGGTTGCTGAACACCAGATCGACGCTGTCCGCCGCCAGCGGCAAGGCCTGCACGTCCGCGCACACGAAGCGCTGTGCCGACCGCCAGCGCCGCCGCGCCCGGGCGGCGCGCAACATGGCGAGCGCGAAATCGACGCCGATCACCTGCACCCCGCGGTAGCGGCGCAGCAGCGCACGCCCGGCCACGCCCGGCCCGCAGCCGAGATCCACGATGGCCTGCGGCGCGATGCGGATCAGCTCGAGCCGCGCCAGCGCGCGCGACTCGACGGCGCGCTGCAGCACGGCGGCGGTCTCGTAGCCGGCCGCCGCCCGCTCGAAGGCGCGCCGCACCCGCCGCGTGTCGAGCCGAAACTCGGCGCCCGGATCGTTCATGCGGACTGCGCCAGCGCGCCCAGCGCGTCCAGCAGGCGATCCACATCGGCCGCCTCGTGCGCGGCGCTCAGCACGATGCGCAGGCGCGCCGTGCCGTCCGGCACCGTGGGCGGGCGCACCGCCGGCACCAGGATGCCGCAACGCTCGAGCTGCGCGCTCCAGGCCAGGGCGCGCGCCGCACTGCCGGCGATGAGCGGCTGAATGGGCGTGGTGGATTCGAGCAGCGGCAGACCGAGCGCCGCAGCACCGGCGCGAAAGCGTCTGATCAGCGCGGCCAATTTGTCGCGCCGCCAGGACTCGGCGCGCATGAGGCGCAGCGCCTCGCGCGCGGCCTCGGCCAGCGCCGGTGGCATGGCGGTGGTGTAGATATAGCTGCGCGCGTGCTGGATCAGCGTCTCGATCAGCGCCTCGCTGCCGGCGACGAACGCGCCGAAGCAGCCGAGCGCCTTGCCGAGCGTGCCCATCAGCACCGGCACGTCGTCCACGCCCAACCCGGCCTGCGCCACGCTGCCTGCCCCCTCGGGCCCCAACACGCCGAAGCCGTGCGCGTCATCCACCATCAGCCAGGCGCCGGTGCGCGCCGCCAGCCGGGCGAGCGCCGGCAGCGGCGCGATGTCGCCGTCCATGCTGAACACGCCATCGGTGACGATGAGCCGCTTGCCTGCACTGGCCTCGATCTGCGCGGCCAACGCCCCTACCTCAGCGTGCCCGTAAACCCGTACCTGCGCCCGGCTCTGGCGCAGGCCGTCGATGATCGAGGCGTGATTCAAGGCGTCCGAGAACGCCGTCGCCTGCCGGTCGAGCAACGCCGTCAGCACACCGACGTTCGCCATGTAGCCGGTCGAGAACAGCAGCGCCCGCGGCCGGCCGACCGCCGCGGCGAGTTCGTCCTCCAGCGCGTGATGCGCCGCGGTGTGACCCGCCAGCAGGTGCGAGGCCCCGGCGCCCACACCCCAGCGCCGCGCACTCTCTGCCAGCGCCTCGACCAACGCCGGGTGGTTGGCGAGCCCGAGGTAGTCGTTGCTGCAGAAGGTGAGCCGGCCGCCCTCGTCGAAGCGCCGCGCCGGCATCTGCGGCGAGTGGGCGACCTGCCGCTGCCGGTAAAGACCCGCCGCGCGCCGGGCAGCGAGCCCGGCGTCGAGATCGAAGCTCACGCCGCCGCCGGTGCCGCGCAGCGCCGGGTGGGCTCAGCCGCCGTGATGCCGAGCCGTTCGAACAGCGCCCGGTCGCGCTCGGCCGCCGGGTTGCCGGTGGTCAGCAGCTTGTCGCCGTAAAAAATCGAGTTGGCGCCGGCCAGAAAGCACAGCGCCTGCAGCGCATCGTCCATGCCATCGCGGCCGGCCGACAGGCGCACCACCGAGGCCGGCATCAGGATGCGCGCCACGGCGCAGGTGCGCACGAACTCGAGCGGGTCGAGCGGCGCCGTGCCGGCCAGCGGCGTGCCGGCCACCTGCACCAGATAGTTGATCGGCACGCTCTCGGGATGCTGGGGCAGGTTGGCGAGCGATTCGAGCAACCCCACGCGGTCCTCGCGCGACTCGCCCATGCCGACGATGCCGCCGCAGCAGACGTTGAGGCCCGCCTCGCGCACGCGCCCGAGCGTGTCCAGGCGATCGTCGAAGCGGCGGGTGGTGATGATCTGCTCGTAGTACTCGGGCGAGGTGTCGAGGTTGTGGTTGTAGTAGTCGAGTCCGGCGGCCTTCAGGCGCTTCGCCTGATCGCCATACAGCATGCCGAGCGTGACGCAGGTCTCCATGCCGAGCGCCTTGACCCCGCGCACCATGTCGAGCACCCGCACGAAGTCTTTCTCGCGTGGGCTGCGCCAGGCAGCACCCATGCAGAAGCGGCTGGCGCCGGCATCGCGCGCCGCCCGCGCGGCGCTGACCACGGCGTCCACGTCCAGCAGCGCCTCGCGCTCGACGTCGGCGGCGTGGTGCGCGCTTTGCGGACAATAGCCGCAGTCCTCAGGACACGCGCCGGTCTTGATGCTCAGCAGGGTGCTCACCTGCACCGCGTTCGGGTCGAAATGGGCGCGGTGCGTGGTCTGCGCGCGGTGCAGCAGGTCGGCGAACGGCAACTCGAACAGGGCGCGAATCTCCTCGCGCGTCCAGTCATGGCGGATGGCGGTCAACGCTGGGCTCCGGTGGGCGGTATAAGAAGGCCGTCGAAACGCGCGCTCGCCGGCCTGGCTCGCGGCCGGTCAGGATAGCGGCGAGGCATTACTTGTCAACCTGGCATGATGGGAAAAGTTGACCAACTACTGGATGCCGCGCTGGCATTCTGGCTGCCGCCCACCTGCACGCTGTGCGGCGCGCCCGGCGCCGACCGACTGGCGCTGTGCCACGGTTGTCACGCCGATCTGCCGTGGCTGGGCAACGCCTGCGGGCGGTGCGCGCAGCCGCTGCCGGTGAGCGGCGTGTGCGGACGCTGCCTGCGTCACCCGCCGGCGCAGGATGCCGCGCACGCCGCCTTCGTCTATGCCCCGCCGCTCGACCGGCTGGTGCAGGGCCTCAAGTTCGGCCGCCGGCTCGGGCTTGCGCGCCTGACCGGGGCACTGCTGGCGCAGGCGGCCGCCGAGCGCGCCTGGCCGCGCCCACAGCTGCTGATACCGGTACCGCTGCACGACAGCCGCTTGCGCCAGCGCGGCTACGACCAGGCGCTGGTGCTCGGCCGCGAGGTCGGGCGGCGACTGGGGCTGCCCGTCGATTGGCGATCGTGCCGGCGCCTGCGCGCCACGGCGCCGCAAAGCGGCCTCGATCGCGCCGCGCGGCGGCGCAACGTGCGCGGCGCCTTTGCGGTGGTGCAGCCGCCGGGCGTCGATCACGTGGCGGTACTGGACGATGTGATGACCACCGGCGCGACTGCCGGCACGCTG
>NZ_JAQVGQ010000204.1 GCF_028696615.1 Immundisolibacter sp.
ATATCGGCTCGCAGCTGACCGATCTGGCGCCGCTGCGCGAGGCGGCCGCCCGCATCGCGGCGCTGCGTGTGGAGCTCGAAGCGGACGGCATCGCCGTCGGGCAGGTCGATCTCGGCGGCGGCCTTGGGATTGCGTATCGCGACGAGCCGGTGCCGAGCCAGGCCGAGTACGTGGCCGCCATCAGTGCGCCGTTCGCCGGCAGCGGGGTGGAGATTTCCATCGAGCCCGGGCGCTCCATCGTCGGGCCGGCCGGCGTGCTGCTGACGCGCGTCGAGTACCTGAAACCCGGCGCCGAGCGCAATTTCGCCATCGTCGATGCGGCCATGAACGACCTGTTGCGCCCGGCGCTGTACGACGCCTACCACGGTGTGCTGCCGGTGCGCGAAACGGCCGCCGAGCAGGCCGTGTGGGAGCTGGTGGGCCCGGTGTGTGAGAGCGGCGACTTCCTCGCCCACGCGCGCCGGCTGGCGCTGCAGGCCGGCGATCTGCTGGTGCTGCGCGACGCCGGTGCCTACGGCTTTGCCATGAGCAGTAACTACAACAGCCGCCCGCGGCCGGCCGAGGTGATGATCGACGGGCAGCGCCCGCAGTTGATCCGCGCCCGCGAGACGCTGGACGACCTGTGGCGCGGCGAGGCGGCGCTGGCCGAGTGAGAGCTTGTGAATTTTTCAAGCTCTCGGGCCGGCCAGGGATGGCCGGACGCGAAGCGAGCCCGTAAGGGCTTGATTCGCGGGAGCCCGTCCGGGCATGTACCGGACGGGCGACGCAAGAAATGCGCAGGACGCGCATTTCTTCACAAACTCTGAGACCACGCTGGCGGTGCGGCTGTCACCATCCGCAGCCCGGTTGGCGACGATAATGAGGACGCCCTTTGCTGCCATGCCCGAGTCGCCGTGCGCTGTCTGGTCATCCGCCATGCCCCCGCCGAGTCCGGTTTTCCGGACGCCGAGCGTCCACTGAGCGCCGCCGGCGCCGGCCTCATGCGCCAGCTGCGCGGCGCGTTGCAGGCGCTGGTGCCGGACCTCATGCTGATCGCTCACAGCCCGCTGCGCCGGGCGCGCGAGACCGCGGCCCTGCTGGCCGAGGTCTATGCGGTGCCGCTGTGCGAAACCGACGCGCTGGCCCCGGGGCGGCTCGATGGGCTGTCGGCGTGGCTGGCCGGGCAGGCCGGCCCGCTGGCGCTGGTCGGCCATGAGGACGACTTGAGCTACTGGACCTGCCACATGCTGACCGGCCTGGCCGGGCGGTTTTTCGTGTTCGAGCGCGCCGGTGCCTGCCTGCTGGAGTTTCCCGGCCTGCCGCGCCCGGGCGGCGGACGCCTGCACTGGCTGATGGCGCCAGAGCATCTGGCGCGCATGGCGCGGCGCTGAGCGGCGCGGTCGATGGGTGCATCTGCTGCGCGCCGGCGGCCGGCGGCCGGTCCGGCCTTCGATACCATCGCTGCGGTGGACCTGGGCTCGAACAGCTTTCACCTGATGGTGGCGCGCGTCAGCGGCGATGAGCTGCAGGTGATCGATCGCCTGCGCGAGCCGGTGCGCCTGGGCGCCGGGTTGGACGCCGACGGCAACCTGACGCCGGCCATCTGCGCCGAGGCGCTGGCCTGCCTGCGCCGCTTCGGCGAGCGCCTGCGCCGCCTGCCGCCGGGCGCGGTGCGCGCGGTGGGCACCAACGCGCTGCGCCAGGCCGCCAACGGCCAGCGTTTTCTGGTCGACGCCCAGCGCGCGCTGGGACATCCCATCGAAATCGTCTCCGGCGTCGAGGAGGCGCGGCTCATTTACCTGGGCGTCGCCCACAGCGTGCCGGACGACGGCCGCCAGCAGTTGGTGATCGACATCGGCGGCGGCAGCACCGAGCTCATCATCGGCCGCCATTACCAGCCGCTGCGCCTGGAGAGCCTGTACCTGGGCTGTGTGTCGCACAGCCTGCGGTTTTTCGGCGACGGACGCATCAGCGCCGAGCGCCTGCGCGCGGCCGAACTGGCGGCGCTGCAGGAGCTCGAGCCGGTGGCCGCCGACTATCGGGCGCTCGGCTGGCAGCGCGTGATCGGCGCCTCGGGCAGCATGGTGGCGGTGGCCGAGGCGCTGCGTGTCGAGGGCCTGGCTGAGGCCGGCATCACCGCGGCTGGGCTCAAGGCGCTGCGCCGGCGGCTGCTCAAGCTCGGCCGGGTGGACAAGCTCACGCAGCTGCAGGTGCGCGCCGACCGCCTGCCGGTGTTCATGGGCGGCTTTGCCATCGTGCTGGCGCTGTTCGAGGCGCTGGGCCTGGCGCAGATCGAGATCTCCGACGGCGCGCTGCGCCAGGGACTGCTGTACGACCAGCTCGATCGGCTGCACGATGCCGACGTGCGCGACCGCACGGTGGCGCAGTTGGCGCGCCGCTACCACGTGGATGGCGCCCATGCCCGGCGCGTGATGCGCACCGCCCAGCGCTGCTTGGAGTCGGTGGCCGCCGACTGGCAGCTCACCGACGCGCAGCACGCCCGCCTGCTGCAGTGGGCGGCGCAGCTGCACGAGATCGGCCTCGACGTGGCGCACGCGCAATACCACAAACACGGCGCCTACATCCTGGAGCACGCCGACCTGGCCGGCTTCTCGCGTCAGGAACAGCAGCAGCTGGCGCTGCTGGTGCGCCTGCACCGGCGCAAGCTCGCGGTCACCGAGTGCGCGGCGCTCGACGAGGCGGCGCGCGTCGCCGTGCTGCGCCTGGCGGTGCTGCTGCGCCTGGCGGTGGTGCTGCACCGAAGCCGCGCGGCGCTGCGCCTGCCGCGGTTCACGCTGCAGGCGGCCGGCAACACGCTGACCCTGCGTTTCCCGCCCGGCTGGCTCGAGCGTCACCCGCTGACCGGCGCCGACCTCGCGCAGGAATCGCAGTTCCTCGCCGATGCCGGGTTTACGCTGCGCGTGCACGACGGGCCGGCCACGCCGTGAGTACCGCGCGCGCCGGCGGCTTTCCGCGCCTGTGGCTGCGGCTCGATCTGGCGCCGGGGGTGTCGATCGGCCCCGGCAAGGCCGAGCTGCTGCGCGGCATCGATGAAACCGGCTCGATCTCCGCCGCCGGGCGGCGCATCGGCATGAGCTACAAGCGCGCCTGGCAGCTGGTGGATGCGCTGAACCGGCATTTCACGGCGCCGCTGGTCAACGCCAGCCGCGGCGGCGCGCACGGCGGCGGCGCCATGCTGACGCCGCTCGGCCGCGACGTGCTGGCGGCCTATCAGGCGGTGCAGGCGGCGGCCGGCGAGTGCGCCGCCGCCACCCTCGATCAGCTGGCGGAGCGGGTGGCGGCTGACGGCCGGCCGGCGCAGCAGTGATCGTGCGTTATGTCTTTTTGTAAATAACGGACGATCGGATTACCATCGCGCGGCCGGGCAACGCGCTACACGTTCGCGCCAAGGCGCTGCCTTGCCGCGCAGCGGTTCGCCCGCGGCCGACTTTTTTGATCGTTATCCGTCGTCAGGAGGACGCAGTGAACAAACCGCTCGAAAACATCGCCAGCAGTGGCCTGTATCAAGCCCAGTACGGCCAGTTCATCGGCGGGCAGTGGGTGGAGGGCGCCAGCGGCGCCACCATCGACCTGTTCAATCCGGCCACCGGGCAGGTGCTGTCGCGCATCGCCGCCGGCAATGCCAAGGACGTCGAGCGCGCCGTGGCCGCCGCCGCCGAAGCCTTCAAGACCTGGGGTCACAGCACGCCGGCCGAGCGTCAGGAGGTGCTGGTCGAGATCGCCCGGCGCCTGAAGGCCCGCGCGCAGGATTTCGCGCTGCTCGAGACGCTCAACAACGGCAAGCCGATCCGCGAGTCGCTGCACTTCGACGTGCCGACCGCCATTTCGCAGTTCGAGATGTTCGCCGGTGCCGCCTGGCACCTGGACGGTCGCGCCATCGACTACCCGGATGCGCTCGGCGTGGTGCATCGCGAGCCCTACGGCGTGGTGGCGCAGATCATCCCGTGGAACGTGCCGCTGATCATGATGGCGAGCAAGATCGCCCCGGCGCTGGCGGCCGGCAACACCATCGTGCTGAAGCCCGCCGAGACGGTGTGCCTGTCGGTGCTGGAGTTCTTCCGCGAGATGCAGGACGTGATCCCGCCCGGCGTGGTGAACGTGGTCACCGGCTTCGGTGCCGACGTCGGCGAGCCGCTGGTCACCCATCCGCTGGTGCGCAAGGTGGCCTTCACCGGCTCGATCCCGACCGCGCGGCGCATCATGCAGTACGCCGCGGTCAACGTCATCCCGCAGACGCTGGAGCTTGGCGGCAAGTCGGCGCACATCGTGTTCGAGGACGCCGACATCGACGCCGCGGTCGAAAGCGCCGCCATGTCGACGGTGTTCAACAAGGGCGAGGTGTGCCTGGCCGGCACGCGGCTGCTGCTGCAGCGCGGCATCCGCGACGAGTTCCTCGAAAAACTCGCCCGCACGCTCGACGCCGTGCGCCTGGGCGATCCCACCGATCCAGCCACGCAGATGGGCGCGCAGGCGTCGGTGATGCAGCGCGACAAGGTGCTGTCCTACCTCGAACTCGGCGTCAAGGAAGGCGCCAAGATTTACCGCGGCGGCAAGCGCGCCACGGTGCCGGGCTTCGAGAACGGCAACTTCATCGAGCCGACCATCTTCACCGACGTCGACAACCGCATGCGCATCGCCCAGGAGGAAATCTTCGGGCCGGTGACCTGCGCCATCACCTTCGACACCGAAGAAGACGCCATCGCCATCGCCAACGACAGCAGCTATGGTCTCGGCGGCGGCCTGTGGACGCGCAACCTCGGCCGCGCGCACCGGGTCTCGCGCGCCATGCAGACCGGCACCATCTGGGTCAACCGCTACTTCAACATGAAGCCCGGCATGCCG
>NZ_JAQVGQ010000205.1 GCF_028696615.1 Immundisolibacter sp.
GGGGCGGGCCGATGCGTGCCGTGCGCCGGCTGCTGGCGGCGCTGCTGATGGTGGTGCCGGCGTGGCTGGCGGCGGCTGAAATCAAGCTGCCGGATGCGACGCTGATCGACCAGCGCCTGGCCGCCGTACAGACTGACAAATCCCTGACCGAGACCGACCGCGCCGCGGTACTGGCCGAGCTGCAGGCGGCGCGCAACGACCTGCAGCAGGCGCTGGCCAAACAGGCCGAGCGCGAGCAGCTGCAGAGCAGCGTGCGCGCCGCGCCGGGGCGCATCGCCGCGCTGCGCGCCGAGCGCGTGAGCCCGCCCGAGTTGCCGCCGCCGGGCGCCGATCTGGCCGCGCTGGGGGCGGCGCTGACCGATGCCCAGGCGGCGCTCGAGGCGGCGCTGGCCGCCCAGGACGAAGCCGATCGCCGCGTGCAGGCGCTCATGCAGGCCCCGCTGACCCTGCAGCCCGAGCTGGCGCAGGCGCGGGCGGCCCTGCAGGCGCTGGACCTCGATGACGACGAGGCGGCGCCGGTCGAAAGCAGCGCCTTGGCCGAGGCGCGGGCACTGGCGCGGGCGGCCCGGCGCGGCGCGCTGCAGGCCAGCATCGCGCTCAGTGAAGAGCAGCTGCGCACGGTGGAGCTGCGGCGCGAGCTGGCGCAGGCCGAGCGCGACGCCGCCGAGCGGCGGGTGGCGGTGCTGCAGGACTTCGTCGACGCCGTGTCGGCCCGCCTCAGCGCGGCGCGCCAGGAGCTGGCGCGCCAGGAACTGGCCGAGGCCGAGGCGCTGGTGCAGCGCACCGCCGATGCCCACCCGCTGATCCGCGCCGCCGCCGCCCGTCAGGCCGAGCTCACGCGCGAGCTGGCCGGCGTGCTGCAGGCCGACGATCGCACCAGCGCCGCCATCGAAGCCACGCAGGCGCAGCAGACGGAGCTCGAAAACCTGCTGCGCGCCACCCAGGCGCAGCTCGAACTGGCCGAGCTCAGCGGCACCCTGGCGCAGGCCCTGCATGACCGGCGCCTGCGCCTGCCGCGGCCGGGCGAGCAGCGGCGCGAGGCGGCGGCACGGCGGCGCGACATCGGCGAGGCCCGCCTGCGCCAGCTGCGCCTAGCCGAGCAGCGGCGCGAGCTGGCGGCGCCTTTTCAGCGCGCCCAGGAGCTGCTGCAGCAGGCCGGTGTGACGGGCGATACGACGGCGCTGCGCCAGCAGCTGGCCGGCCTGTTGCGCGCCGAAGCCAGGCTCATGGACCGTCTGGACGACGCCTACGCGCGGCGCATCGCCCTGCTGAGCGACCTCGACCGGCGCCAGCAGCGACTGGCGCAGGTGGCGCAGGCCTACGCCGAGCTGCTCGACCGGCGTCTGTTCTGGACGCCCGATCTGCCCGCCTCCGGGCCGGCCGGTGTGCGGGCCTGGTCACAGGCGTTGCCCGCGCTGCTCAGGCCGGCGCCCTGGGGCGAGCTGCCGGCGGCCTTGGTGCGTGCGCTGGCGGCGCAGCCGGCAGCCGGCCTGGGTTTGCTCGCGCCGCTGCTGCTGTTGGCGATGCGCCGGCGTTTGCAGCGGCGCGAGCAGGCCGATGCGATGCGTCTGTTGGACCCGCACCGCGACAGCGCCTGGGTCACGGCGCGGGCCCTGCTGTATTCGGCCTTGCGCGCTGCGCCCTGGGCGCTGCTGCTGTACCTGCTCGGCCGCCTGATGACGGCCGGCGCCACCGAGGGCACGTTCGGCTATGCCGGCGGTGCGGCCCTGGTCGACATCGCGCCCGGCGTGTTCGTGCTGGCGTTCGTCAGCGACATCGCCCGCCGTGGCGGCGTGCTCGACCTGCACTTCCAGTGGCGCCCCGAGACGCGGCGTGTGCTGCGCCGGCAGATGTTCAGTCTGCGCCTGCTGGCGGTGCCGGCGGGTTTCCTGGTGCTGCTGGCGCAGCGGCTTGGGCAGCCGGCGCTGCGTGCCAGCGTCGGGCGCCTGGCGTTCGTGGTGTTGTCGCTGACGCTGGCGGCGTTTGTGTGGCACTCGCTGCACCCGCAGCGCGGCGCGCCGGCGGCGTACCTGGCCGCCCGCCGGAACAGCTGGCTGTGGCACTGGCGGCACCTGTGGCATCTAGTGTTGACGGCAACGCCGCTGCTGCCGGGCGTCCTGGCCATGGCGGGCTTTTATTACGCTGCCCTGCAACTGCAGGCGCGCATCGTGCAAA
Source organism: Immundisolibacter sp. (assembly GCF_028696615.1). Classification (GTDB taxonomy): domain Bacteria; phylum Pseudomonadota; class Gammaproteobacteria; order Immundisolibacterales; family Immundisolibacteraceae; genus Immundisolibacter. Next base: position 2,176 of record NZ_JAQVGQ010000205.1, read on the forward strand.
CCGCCGGCTGGCTGCTGGCCGTGATCCTGGTCTATTACCTGATTTTGCGGGCGCTGGCGGTGGCGCAGCGCCGGTTGAGCCTGAAACAGGCGCTCGCTGCGGGGGCGACCGACAAGCCGCAAGCCGCCGACGAGCGGCTCGACATCGAAGCCGTGGACGAGCAGGCGCGCAGCCTGGTCGGCTTCGTGGTGTTCGTGGCGGTGGTCGGCGTCCTGCTGGGTGTGTGGTCGGACCTGTTGCCGGCGTTGCAGTCGCTCGATCAGGTGGTGCTGTGGCGCTACCGCCTGGGCGGCGATGCCAACGCCGCCACCGGCGTGGTGACGCTGCTGAGCCTGCTGACGGCGGCCGGCGTGGCGGCGCTGACCGCCTTCGCCTCGCGCAACCTGCCGGGCTTGCTCGAGGTGGTCATCCTGCAGCGGTTGGAGATGGACGCCGGCGCCCGCTTTGCGGTCATCACCATCACCCGCTACCTCATCGTCACCGTCGGCGCCGTGGTGGCGCTCAACCTGCTTGGCCTGGACTGGTCCAAGGCGCAGTGGTTGGTGGCGGCGCTCGGCGTGGGCATTGGCTTCGGTCTGCAGGAGATCATCGCCAACTTCATCTCGGGCCTCATCATCCTGGCCGAGCGGCCGTTTCGCGTCGGCGACACGGTGACCGTGGGCGGCGTCAGCGGCAGTGTGGCGCGCATCCGCATCCGCGCCACCACCATCACCGACTTCGACCGCAAGGAACTGATCGTCCCGAACAAGACCTTCATCACCGAGCAGTTCGTCAACTGGACCCTGTCGGACCAGATGCTGCGGGTGGTGATCCGGGTCGGGCTGGCGTATGGCGTGGACACCGCCGCGGCGCAGAAACTGCTGCTGGAGGTGGTCAGCGCCAACCCGCGCCTGCTCAGTGAGCCGGCGCCGCAGGTGCTGTTCACCGACTTCGGCGACAGCGCGCTGCAGTTCGAGGTGCGCGTGTACGTGCGTACGCTGCAGGATTCGGTGCCGGCCCGCCACGAGCTGCTGATGGCCATCTACGACGCGCTCGGCGCGGCCGGCATCGAAATTCCCTTCCCGCAGCGCGACGTGCACCTGCGCAGCGTGGATCAGGTCGCCGCGCAGGCGCTGGGCGGCCGGCCGGCGGCTGAGCGGCAACACGGCCCGGGCGTACAGACAACCGAGGGCGCGGTATGACTTCCAAGCGGCAAAAATCCCTTTTCGACGACGCCGGCGGGCGCGACCTGGTGCACAGCGGCCAGCGCCCGGCGCGCAGCCCCGAGCAGCGCAGTTTCGATCGCCTGGTCGGCCAACTCGAGCGCGCCCGTGCCGACCTGCAGCAGTGGGAGGCCGAAACGCCGCGCCTGCTCGGTCGTGTGCACCAGGAGCTGCTGCCGGCGCAGCGCGAGCTGGCCCAGGCGCAGCGCGCGCTGGTGGAGTACCTCGACGGCTTCCTCGCGGCGCCGCCGAAAGGCACCCGCCTGGGCAAACGCCAGCGCGCCGCCCTGGTCGATCTGTTGTGCGAGCTGGCCACGAGCCTGCTGGCGCAAGGGCCGGATGCGCAGCTGGAGGCGATCTACGACCGTCACAGTGCCGTTCCCTACCGGCAGGCGCAGGCCGAAGAGGAAGCCATCGAGTTGGAGCTGGCCGAACAGATGCTCGGCAGCTTCTTCGGTGACGAGATGCTGGAAGGTCATACCGCGCACAGCGCCGAGGAGCTGCTGCACCACGTGCAGGCGCGCATGCAGGAGCAAGCCGAGCAGCAGGCCGCGGCGCGCGAGGCCCGTGCCGCCCGACGCCGCCAGCGCCGTGGGCCGGACCCGCGCGCCGAGCAGCGGGCGCAGGAGGCGCAGGCCGCCAGCCAGTCGGTGCGCGACATTTACCGCAAGCTCGCCAGCAGCCTGCACCCGGATCGCGAGCCCGATCCCGAGCAGCGCGCACACAAGACCCGCCTCATGCAGCAGCTGAACCAGGCCTACCAGAAGAACGATCTGCTCGGCCTGCTGCGCATGCAGCTCGAGCTCGAACACATCGACGCGCATGCGCTGGCCGAGCTGCCGGCCGAGCGGCTGCGGCACTACAACCGCGTGCTGAAGGAACAGCTGGCCGCCCTGCAGGCGGAGACCCGTGACCGGGTGGGCAGGCTGCTGATATCCCTCGACCTGGACCCGTTCCTGGCGGTGCGCACGCCGCACATGGTCGACCGTTTGCTGGACGAACGCCTGCATGAGCTGCACGCGGTGCTGGTCAACGTCGGCCAGACGGCTGAGGAATTGGCCGACCCGCAGCGGCGCCGGCAGCAAATCGACGCCATCGTGCAGGCGATGAAGGCGCGGGCGGCTGCCGACGACCTGGACTCGCTGTTCGATCCGGCCGGCTGGTGAGGATTTTTTCGGTGCCTGCTTCACCCGCCGCGCAGGCTGCGCGCCGGCGGGGTGGCCAGCACCCGGCGCGCGCCTAGCCGGCCGGTAATGGTGACCAGGCCGGTGGCCAGCAGCAGGGTGCCCAGCAGCGCCAGCGCGTTCGGCCGGTACGGCACCTCGAGGTAATACCGGCAGGCCAGCGCCCCGGCCGCCACCGCCGCACCGCAGCCGAGCAGGCTGGCGGTGGCGCCGAGCAGCGCAAAGCGCAGGTTGTAGACCGCGCCGAGCTGGCGGCGGCT
>NZ_JAQVGQ010000015.1 GCF_028696615.1 Immundisolibacter sp.
CCGGGCGGCCGCGTACAGGCGCGGCACGGTTTCGATGTTGTGGTTGAACACGTCCGGCGGCGCGCTGGCCAGAATCTCCAGCGCCACGTCGATGCGGTGGCGAAAATCCGGCACCAGCACCTCGACGGTGGTGGCCGGCGAGCGCTCGCGCACGGCGCGGATGCAGGCTGCGAAGTGCCCGGCGCCGCGGTCGGGCAGGTCGTCGCGGTCCACCGAGGTGATGACGACGTATTTGAGCCCCAGCGTCGCCACCGCATCGGCCAGATGCGCGGGTTCGGTCTGGTCGAGCGGGTCCGGGCTGCCGTGCGCCACGTCGCAGAACGGGCAGCGGCGCGTGCACTTGTGGCCCATGATCATGAACGTGGCGGTGCCCTTGCTGAAGCACTCGCCGATGTTGGGGCAGGACGCCTCCTCGCACACCGTGTGCAGGGCGTGCTCGCGCAGCAGCGTTTTCACGCGCTGGAAATTGGGGCTCGCCGGCAGGCGCACGCGCAGCCAGTCCGGCTTGCGCAGCGCCGCGCCGGCCGGCTCCACCTTGACCGGGATGCGCGACACCTTGTCGAGGCCGCGCTGGCCGAGCTTGCGGGAGGTGGTCACGGGCGGGTCCTGCGTCGGGTCGGATGGGCGCCGGATTTTACGCCGAGCAGTGGGCGTCGCCGGCCGTTGCGGCGGGCGGGGCGGCCCCGCCTCACACCAGCCACACCCAGGTCACCACCGCGAACAGCGGCAGCAGCACGGCGCAGGACCAGGCGAGGTAGCCGAAAAACGCCGGCATCTTGACTCCAGAGTTGAGCGCGATGGTCGCCACCATCAGGTTCGGCGCGTTGCCGACGTAGGTCAGGGCGCCCATGAACACGCTGCCGGCCGAGATGCCGACCAGCACCGGCGCGAGCGCCGTCATCAGGTGCTGGGCGTCCCCGCCGGCGAGGTTGAAGAACACCAGATACGTCGGCGCGTTGTCGAGGAAGGCGCTGAGCATCCCGCAGGCCCAGAAGTACATGGCCGGCAGCGGCTCGCCGCTCGGGCCGGTCACGAACTCCACCACCGGCGCGAACGGGCCGTCGTGCCCCGCGCGCAGCATGGCGATCACCGGGATGATGGTGGCGAAAATGCCCAGGAACAGCTTGGCCACTTCCGCCAGCGGCGCCCAGGAGAACTGGTTGTCGGCGTGCAGCGCGCGCGGCGTGAGGTGGAACGAGGCGACGGCGATGAGCAGCAGCGCCAGATCGCGCGTGAGCTGCGGCAGCGTCACCTCGGTGCCGAACACGTCCCAGGCGATGCCCGGCTGCCACAGGCCGCTCATCAGCACGCAGCCGCTGATCGCCAGCATGAGCGCGATGTTGCCCTTGCCGTCGATGCCGAACCCCGGCGTGTCCGGGGTCGGGTCCAGCGGCAACAGGTCTTCCTTGCGGTACCAGTAGCTGTCGATGGCGTAGAAGATCGCCAGCAGCGCCGCCACCAGGAACAGCGTCTTGGCCCACAGGTGCTGGGCGGTCCAGAAAAACCCGACGCCCTGCAAAAAGCCCAGAAACAGCGGCGGGTCGCCGAGCGGCGTCAGCGAGCCGCCGACGTTGCTGACCAGGAAGATGAAGAACACCACCACGTGCGTGCGGTGGCGGCGGTTGTCGTTGGCGCGCAGCAGCGGGCGGATCATCAGCATCGACGCGCCGGTGGTGCCCATCACGCTCGCCAGCGCCGTGCCGATGGCCAGCAGCGTCAGGTTGGTGCGCGGGCTGCCGTGCAGGTTGCCGCGGATGACGATGCCGCCCGCCACCGTGTAGAGCGCCGTCAGCAGGATGATGAACGGCAGGTACTCGGCGAGCAGGGCGTGCGTGAGGCCGGCGCCGGCCGTCTCGAGCCCGAACCGGCCGGCGAACGGCAGCAGAAAGGCCAGCGCCCAGGCGGCGGTGATCTTGCCGTAGTGCTGGTGCCACAGGTGCGGCACCAGCAGCGGCCCGAGCGCGATCGACAGCAGGATGCCGGCGAACGGCAGCGCCCAGACGGCGTCCAGCGCCGCGCCGTCGAGCTGGGCGCCGTGGGCGCACGCCGGCAGGCCAAGCCCTAGGGGCAGCCACCGCACCGCGAAGCGCGCGAGACGCGCTGCGTTCATCGCTCCATCCTCGGGTCGACCACGGTTCAGGCCGATTTGGGCGCGCGCCGCGCCCAGGCCTCGCCGAGCGCCAGCGTCGCCACCGCCGCGCCGATCAGCAACAGGCCGCCGGTGTTGGTCCACGACAGCGGCTCGCCCAGCCACAGCGCGCCGGCCAGCATGCCGACCACCGGCGTCGCCAGCGAGCCGACCGACGTGGTCACCGCCGGCAGGGCACGGGTCACGGTGAGCATCGCCCAGAAGCAAAAGCCGGTGGCGAGCGGGCCATTGTAGGCCAGGATGGCGAGCGACTGCGCCGTCCAGCGCGGCGCGGCATCGTGCTCGAACACCAGCGCCAGCGGCAGCAGCACCGCCACCGCCACCGTCTGCTGCCAGGGCACCAGCGACAGCGGCGAGCCCACCCAGCGGTGGCGGCGCACGTGTACGATCTGCAGCGCCCACAGCGCCGCGCCGAGCAGCAAAAGCCCGTTGCCGAACAGCACCGCCCGGTCCGACCAGTCGAAGCCGGCCGGGTTGAACAGCACCGCCACGCCGGCCAGGCCGAGCGCGAACGCCAGCAGCTTGCCGCCGGTCAGGCGCTCGCCAAGCACCCACACCGACAGCGGCAGCACCCACAGCGGCGTGGTGTAGGCCAGGATCGCCGCCCGCCCGGAGCCGACGTAGCGCAGCCCGAAAAAGCCGAGCGCCATGAAGCCGGCCATCTGCAGCACGCCGACCGACAGCACGATCGGCCAGTCGGCGCGCGCCGGCACGCGCAGCTCGCCGGCCAGCGCCGCCACCGCGAACATGGTGAGCGCCCCCAGCAGCATGCGCAGCAGGGCGAAGTGCAGCGGCGGGATGTCGGCGAGGCCGAGTTTCATCACCGGCCAGTTGATGCCCCACAGCACGATCACCAGCGCGAACAGCGCCGCGGCGGTGCGCCCCGACACCGCCGCGTTCGACGACGCCATCAGTCGGCCGCCTGGAAGCGTTCCAGCGGCTGGCCGTTGTCGGCGAACCACACCGGCAGCATGGTCAGGCGCTTGAAGTAATGCGCCACGTCGAGCTCGTCGGTGACGCCGATGCCGCCGTGCAGCTGCACCGCGCTCTGTCCCACCAGGCGCCCGGCGTCGGCCGAGAACTGCCGCGCCGCCGCCACCAGCCGCCGCCGCTCGGCGGCCGGCGCGGCGGCCTTGAGCGTGGCCGCCAGCGTCAGCGAGCGCGCCTGCTCGGCGGCGATGAACATATCCACCAGCGCGTGCTGCAGCACCTGGAACTGCCCGATCTTGCGCCCGAACTGCTCGCGCGTGCGCAGGTACTCGGCGGTGCGGTCGATCAGCGCCTGCATGCAGCCGAGCGCCTCGGCGCAGCCGGCGAGGGCGGCCAGATCGAGCAGCTCGTCGAGCAGCGCATAGCCGCCGGTCGGCTCGCCGAGCAGGGCGTCGTCGCGCAGCTCGACCCGATCGAGCGTGATGTCGGCCGCGCGCAGGCCGTCGATGGTGCGGTAATCGCGCCGGCCGACGCCGTGCGCCCGCGCCGGCACCAAAAACAGGCCGATGCCGCCGGTGGCGTCGAAGGCGCCGTGGCAGCGCGCGCTCACCACCAGCGTGTCGGCGCAGGCGCCGTGCAGCACCACCGTTTTGTGGCCGGACAGCTGCCAGCCGCCGGTGACCTTTTTGGCGCGCGTGGCCACGTACAGGCCGCCGCGCCGGCCGCCGGTTTCGGTGCTGGCCAGCGCCAGCTTGTGCGTGCCGGCGATCAGCGCCGGCAGGATGGCCTGCTGCTGCGCCGGCGTGCCGCCGCGCTGCACGGCAAGGCCGCCCAGCACGCTGGCCAGGTACGGCTCGACCACCAGGCCGTGGCCGAACGCCTCGAACAGCACCGCCAGATCGGCCGCCGTGCCGCCGAAGCCACCGACCTGTTCGGCGAACGGCAGGCCGAGCCAGCCGAGCTCGGCGAAGGTCTGCCAGTGCGCCTCGCTGTAGCCGCGCTCGCTGCCCACCAGCGCGCGGCGCTGCTCGAAGCCGTACTCGCGCGCGATGAAGCGCTCGGCCTGTTCCTTCAAAAGCTGCTGCAGTTCGGACAGGGCAAAGTCCATGACATTGGCTTCCGTTACAGGCCGAACACGGCCTTGGCGAGGATGTTTTTCTGGATTTCGTTCGAGCCGCCGTAGATCGACGTCTTGCGGGTGTCGAAGTAGCTCGCCGCCAGCGGCGCCGCGTACTCGGGGCCGATCGGCGGCTGTCCGCGCCAGCCGTGCCGGAGCACTTCCACGTCGTACGGCAGCGCGTGCGGCCCCACCGCCTGCATCAGCAGCTCGCTGAGCGCCTGCTGAATCTGCGTGCCGCGAATCTTCAGCAGCGACGCCCGATCGTCGGCCACCTTGCCGGTGGTCTCCTCCTGCCACAGCGCGCGCAGGTCCGTGTACTCCAGCGCCAAAAGCTCGATTTCCAGCCGCGCCAGCTGGTCGTTGAAGCGCGCATCGTTGCCCAGGCCGCGGTCGGCGGCGATGCGCTTCAGGCGCCGCAACTGCTGCTTGCTGCGCGCCACCCCGGCGATGTTGCTGCGCTCGTGCCCGAGCAGGAACTTGGCGATGCTCCAGCCCTGACCTTCCGCGCCGACCCGGCAGTCGGCCGGCACGAACACGTCCTCCAGAAACACCTGGTTCACCACGTGCAGGCCGTCGATGGTGACGATGGGCCGCACCGACACGCCCTTGGAGCGCATGTCGATCAGCAAAAACGAAATGCCTTCCTGTTTTTTGCCGCCGCTGCCGGTGCGCACCAGCGCGAACATCCAGTCCGCGTAATGGGCGTAGGTAGTCCACATCTTGCTGCCGTTGACGCGGTAGCCGCCGTCCACAGGTTCCGCGCGCGTGCGCAGCGAGGCCAGGTCCGAACCCGCGCCCGGCTCCGAGTAACCCTGGCACCACCAGTCCTCGGACGCCAGGATGCGCGGCAGAAAGCGCCGCTGCTGCGCCGGCGTGCCGAACGCCATCAGCACCGGCCCCAGCATCTTCAGCCCGAACGGCACGATGCGCGGCGTGTCCGCGGCGGCCAGCTCATCCTCGAAAATGTAGCGCCGCGTCGCCGACCAGCCGCAGCCGCCGAACTCGACCGGCCACGACGGCGCGATCCAGCCCTGCAAGTACAGCAAGCGCTGGAAGCGCACGTAATCGTCCTTGGCCAGCGCCAGCCCCAGCTGCACCTTGCGGCGGATGTCGGCCGGGTACTTGGCGTCCAGAAACGCGCGCACCTGCGCGCGAAACGCCTCGTCTTCGGGCGAGAAATCGAGATCCATGCCGCTCCTCCTGCGCCTGCGGTGGCCGGCCGGCGCGGGGCCGGCCGGTGGGCGGGATTGTAGGGGCCGGGCCCGGGCGGCGAAACGCGCGCCGGCGCGCCGCCTGCGCGCGCCGGCCGGGCGGCGCAACTTTTTTGCCTGCCCGCCCTCAAGCCCGCCGCCGCCGCCGTCGATACACAGGCCGGAAGCGGAGCCCGCCTCCGGGTTCCCGACACCGGCCGAACGCCCCCATGGCGCGGCCGCGGGGACCGCAACTCAAACTCAACGGTGGAGCATTCCCATGCCGCAAGTCGTCAACAGCAACATCAGCGCGCTCAGCACCCAGCGCAACCTCAACCGCAGCCAGGCCGACCTGACCACCTCGCTGCAGCGCCTGTCGTCCGGCCTTCGCATCAACAGCGCCAAGGACGACGCGGCGGGCCTTGCCATCGCCGACCGCATGACCGCGCAGATTCGCGGTCTGAACCAGGCGGTGCGCAACGCCAACGACGGCATCTCCATCGCCCAGGTGGCCGAGGGCGCGCTGGGCGAGGTCACCAACGCCCTGCAGCGCATGCGCGAGCTGGCCGTGCAGTCGGCCAACGACACCAACAGCGCCACCGACCGCGCCTCGCTGCAAAAAGAGGTGTCCGCGCTGGCGCAGGAAATCACCCGCCTGGCCACGCAGACCCAGTTCAACGGCAAGAACCTGCTCGACGGCTCGTTCGGCAACGGCGTGTTCCAGATCGGCGCCTACTCCGGCCAGACCATCAGCTTCGGCATCGGCAGCGCCAAGGCCACCGACATCGGCTCCAACACGGCCAGCTCCAACGCCAACGTGGGAGCTGCCCCGGCCGCGTCAGCAACTGTCGGCAGCAACGGCGTCGCCGCGCAGACCCTGACCGTTTCCGGCACCACCGGCACGGCCGCGGTTAGCATCACAGCCGACGCCAGCGCCAGGGGCATCGCCGCCGCGGTCAACGGCGTGAGCGCCACCACCGGCGTCACGGCCACCGCGCGCACCGAGGCGACGATCAGTAATCTCGGCGAAGCCGGCACGGTGAGCTTCAAGCTCTACGGCTCCAATACCACCGGTGTCGACATCTCGGCCAACGTGGTCAACAAGGACGACCTCAGCGCGCTGTCGGACGCCATCAACGCCAAGGCATCGTCCACCGGCATCACCGCCGAGCTGTCGAGCGACAAGAAGTCCATCAAGCTGGTCAGCGCCGAGGGCTATGACATCAAGGTGGGGGATTTCACCACCAGTGCCGCCACGACCACGACGGTATCCATCGCAGGCACGTCGATTGACGGCGCTAGTGGTTCGACCACCGACAGCATCGTCGTCGGCGGCAAGGTGTCGTTCAGCTCGCCGACCGCCTTCAGCGTCACCAGCAACGACACCACCAATACGGTGCTCGCCGCCGAAACGGCCTCCAGCAGCCTGTCCTCGGTCGGCGGCATCAACATCGGCACCCAGACCGGCGCCAGCAGCGCGCTCGACGTGATCGACGGCGCGCTGTCCTTCGTCGACAACCTGCGGGCCGATCTGGGCGCGGTGCAGAACCGCTTCGACTCGGTGGTGGCCAGCGGCCAGGCCACGGCGGAGAACGTCAGCGCGGCCCGTTCGCGCATCCAGGACGCCGACTTCGCCGCCGAGACGGCCAACCTGTCGCGCGCGCAGATCCTGCAGCAGGCCGGCACCGCCATGCTGGCGCAGGCCAACCAGCAGTCGCAGAACGTGCTGTCGCTGCTGCGGTAAGCGTGGCCGCGCCGGGCGCAACGACGGCAGTCAGCGGCGGGCCGGAGCCAGTCTCCGGCCCGCCGTTTGGCGTGCCCGCGCGCCGCGCCCCGTCGGGCGGCGTCCGGCGCCGCCCGCACCGATGGAGGATGACACCATGGACGTTCACCTCGACCCCGCCGGCCGCCCGCCGGCCGTGAGCCCCGCCCAGCCGGTCGCCGCCACGCCGGCGGCGCCGGACGCGCCGGCCAGCGGACGGACCGCCGATACACGCGGCGCGGACGCCCAGACCGCCGACCGGCCGGCCGACGCCGACCGCGCCGCCATCGCCCACACCGTGACGCAGTTGCAGGATCACGTGCAAAGCCTGCACCGCGAGCTGCGCTTTCGGGTGGACGAGACCACCGGCCAGGTGGTGGTGCGCGTGGTGGAGGCCGAAACCGGCCGCCTGATCCGCCAGATTCCGAACCAGAACGTGCTCGACCTGGCGGCGTTTCTGGAATCGGTCAGCGGGCTGCTGCTGCGCGAGCGGGCTTAGAGTGGGCGGCAGATGGCCGCTACCGGGCAGGTGCTCGGGGCCATCTGAAACATTCGACGGGAGCCTGACATGGCGGGATTGACCTCGACCGGCATCGGTTCCGGCCTGGACGTGGCCGGGCTGGTGAGCAAACTGGTGGATGCCGAGCGCACGCCGGTGCTGACGCGCCTGGCCACCAAGGAAGCCACGCTGCAGGCGCAGTTGTCCGGCTTCGGGCTGGTGAGCGGCGCGCTCGACAAGGTCAAGTCGGCGCTGGATGCGCTGAACTCGCCGACGCTGCTGACGGCCAACAAAACCACCGTCGGCGACGACAGCCGCTTTACCGCCAGCGCCGACGCCAGCGCGGCGCCCGGCAGTTATTCCGTGCAGGTGAGCCAGCTCGCCACGGGGCAAAAGCTGGCCTCGGGCGCGTTCAGCGGGCCGGACGCGGTGGTCGGCAGCGGCACGCTGACGCTGGCGCTCGGCGGCAACAGCGTCGACATCAGCATCGACGACGGCAACGACACCCTGGCCGGCATCCGCGATGCCATCAACGCCGCCCGCGACGCCGCCGGCCAGCCGCTCGGCGTGACCGCCACGCTGGTGACCAGCACCGGTGGCACGGAGCCGGCCGGCACCTACCTGCTGCTGACGTCCAGCGTCACCGGCGCCGCCAACACCATCAGCCTTGCCGCCAGCGGCGGCGACGGCGGCCTGGCGGCGCTGCAGTACCAAACCGGCGGCGCCAACAACGGCCTCACCGAGCGCCAGGCGCCGGCCAACGCGGTGGTGCAGGTGGACGGCTTCACCTACGCGAGCGCCAGCAACACGGTGACCGGGGCGCTGGCCGGCGTGACGCTGAACCTCAAGGCCACCACCGCCGCGCCGGTCACGCTCACCGTCGGCGCCGACACCGGCGCCGTGCGCGGCAAGCTGCAGGCGCTGGTGGATGCCTACAACGGCCTGCACCAGGTGATCAAGCAACAGGCCGGCTACGACGCCGCCGCCGGCAAGGGCGGCGTGCTGATCGGTGAACCCGCGCTGCGCAACCTGGAAAGCCAGCTGCGCCGGGCGCTGACCGAGCCGCTGGGCGGCGCAGGGCCGATCGAGTCGGCCGCGGACCTCGGCCTCGGCTTCGATGCCAGCGGCACGATGACGCTCGACGGCGCCAAGCTCGACGCGCTGCTGGCCGGCGATCGCGGCGCCGTGGCCGGCTTTCTGCAGGGCGAGCAGGGCGTGATCGGCCGCCTCGAGGGCGTGGTGGACGGCTATCTTGGCAGCGCCGGCGGCATCCTCAAGGCCCGCACCGACGGCATCGACCGGCGCCTGAAGGACATCGCCGACCAGCGCGATGCGCTCGCCGCGCGCATGGACGCGCTGCAGCAGCAGTACCTCAAGCAGTTCAACGCGCTCGACAGCCTGCTCGGCCAGCTGCAGTCGACCGGAACTTTCCTCACCCAGCAGTTGGCCTCTTTACCCGGCGCCCAATCGGCCGATAAGTGAGTCAGGCACCTAAAGAAGGGCTGAAAAATTCCGTCCGTGGAATTTTTCAGCCCGCCGTCGTGCGGTACACGCCCGCGCGCCGCTCCATGAATCAATGGCTTACGCCATCGATTCATGCCGGGGCATCCTGCCCCGGACGGAAACCGCTGAATAGATCAGCGGTTTCCTAACTCATCTTGTCGGAGGTTAACCGCATGTCCCCATCCGCCGCTGCCCTGAAGCATTACGCCGCCGTGCAGGTACAGGCCAGCGTGGCCGAGGCCACGCCGTACCGGCTGACCGCGCTGCTGTTCGACGGGGCGCTGGAGCGCATCGCCCGTGCCAAGGGCCATCTGCTGCGCGGCGAGCTGGCCGCCAAGGGCGAGCTGATCTCGGCCGCCATCGCCATCGTCGGCGAGCTGGCCGGCAGCCTGAACCGCGACGCGGCGCCCGAGCTGGTGGACCGCCTGGCGGCGCTGTACGACTACATCCTGCGCCGCCTGATCGAGGCCAACGCCGGCAACCGCGCCGAGCTGCTCGACGAGGCCGGCCGGCTGCTCGGCACGCTGGCCGACGCCTGGCGGGCCATCGATCCGGCCAACGCGCCGGCCGCCAACGACTGATGGACGCGCCAGACCTGCGCCCGGCGCTGGAGCTGACCGCCGCCATGCACGCCGCCGCCGCCGACGACGACTGGCCGACGGTGGCGACGCTGGCCGGCCAGCGCCACGCCGCCCTGCAGGCGGCGCTGGCCGGCGACGCCTGGCGCCTGGACCAGGCGCTGGTGGCGCAGCTGCGCGACATGCTGGCGGCCGACCGGGCGCTGGCCGCCCGCGCCGCTGACGCGCGCCGGCACACTGTCGCCGCGCTGCAGGAGCTGCGCGGCGGTCGGCGTATGCAGGACGCCTACGCGGCGCAGGCCGTCGGGGCGTAACCCAGCCGTCGATAAACACCATCAAGGGTCGGGTTCGCGGCTGAAGCCGCTCCTACGAAGAATGGTCATCCGGCCCATCCCGTAGGAGCGGCTTCAGCCGCGAACAGCCGAAGCACTCGTGACGGCGAACCGAAAACGGCCCACACAAATCCAGGATGTGTGTCGGCTGGCCCATCCCGTAGGAGCGGCTTCAGCCGCGAACGAACACAGGCGGCAGCGCCACCGCAGCGTCGCGCGGCGCATCGACCGGCAGGCTGCTGATGCCGGGGAGGGAATTTCTCGGCAAGTCCCCGCCGGCGCTACCCTGTCGGCGGCCGGCCTGTGCCGGACCCGGCAGGCGCCGCCGCCCAGCGCGAGGACACCGCATGCAGACCGATCATTCCGATGCCGACGACCCGCTGGCCGGCGGTCTGAGCCACACCCAGACGCTGGCGCTGCAGTGGCAGCCCACACCGACGCCGCCGGACGGCGCCGAGCTGGCCGAACTCAACCGCCGCGCCGTCACGCTGCTGGCGGTACTCGGCAGCCTCGAAGAACCGCCACCGCTGCCTGACGCGCCGCCGCAGCTGGCCCTGCACCTGCAGCGTTTGGACCAAAAGCTCGACCTGCTACTGGACCTGGTTGGCTGCTGGCTCGGCCGCGACCGGCCGCTGCCGCCCGCCCAGCCGGTGCGCCTTGGCGTGCGCGGCGTGCTGTGGCAGGCCGAGCTGCCGGCCGGGCCGGGGCGTGTCAGCCTGTACCTGCGCGCCGGCTTGCCGGCGCCGCTGCAGTTGCCGGCCTTGCTGCGACCGCTTGGCGATGGCCGGGTGCTGGCCGAATTCCAGCACCTGGAGCCGCCAGTGGTCGAGGCGCTGGAGCGTTACCTGTTCCGTTGTCACCGGCGCGCGGTGGCGCAGGCGCGGCGGCCGGCGTCACATTCTTGACACTGCCACACCCGCCCCGCACCATGCCGCGGCTTTGACGCACGGCCTGCAGGGAGAGGGGACCGGTCCGGTGCCTGTGCCTGCCCGCAGGCCCCGACCCGGAACCGAGGCATGCCCCGCGACAGTTTGCTGCTGGCCCCACCGCCGCCCGAGCTCTCTCCGCCGCCCGACGTGCTGCTGCGTTTTCTGGGTTACCGGCCGCTGCCGACCGACCGCCTGGACCAGCAGCCGGCGGACGACCCGCCGCTGGCGCTGCTGTTGTTCCAGGGTGGCCCGCACGAGGCGGCACTGGCGCTGCTCGAGGCTTGCCGCGCCCGCTGGCCGCGCCTGGCGGTAGTGCTGCTGACCCCTGGACAGACCGCCGATCCGAACTGGCAGACGGCGCTCGGCCGCGCGCTGGTGGCCAGCGTGCCGTTGCCGCTGAGCTACGACACGCTCAGCGCGGCGCTCGAGCGGGCGCGCTTCGTGCGCGAGCGCGCCGGCACGGCGCAGAACACCGGCTTGGTGTACCGCCTGGTCGGCCGCGGGCACGCCATGGAGCGCGTGCAGTACCTGATCGGCCGGGTCGCCGCCACCGACTCGAACGTGCTGATCCTGGGCGAATCCGGCACCGGTAAGGAAGTGGTGGCGCGCAACATCCACTTCCAGTCGGCGCGCGCCAACCGGCCCTTCGTGCCGGTCAACTGCGGGGCGATCCCGGCCGACCTGCTGGAAAGCGAACTGTTCGGCCACGAGAAGGGCGCCTTCACCGGCGCCATCAGCGCCCGCCAGGGCCGCTTCGAGGCGGCCGAGGGCGGCACGTTGTTCCTGGACGAGATCGGCGACATGAGCCTGCCGATGCAGGTCAAGCTGCTGCGCGTGCTGCAGGAGCGCGTGTTCGAGCGCGTCGGCAGCAACCGCAGCATCCAGGCCGACGTGCGCATCATCGCCGCCACGCACCGGGACCTGGAGGCCGGCATCCGCGAGGGCACCTTCCGCGAGGATCTCTACTACCGCCTGAACGTGTTCCCGCTCGAGCTGCCGCCGCTGCGCGAACGGCGCGAGGACATTCCGGCGCTGGTGGAAGAACTGGCGGCGCGCATCGGCCGCGAGAAGGGCATCCACGTGCGCTTCGGGCGCGACGCGCTGGCGGTGCTCGGCGCCTACCCCTGGCCGGGCAACGTGCGCGAGCTGGCCAACGTGATCGAACGGATGGCCATCATGCACGGCGACGGCGTGGTCGGCGCCGCCGACCTGCCGCGGCGCCTGCGCGAGGCGGCCGGCGCCGTCGACGCGCCGGCCGATCCCGACCTGCCGCTGCCGGCCCTGCCGCCGGCCGCCGCCGAGGTGCGCCTGCCGGCCAGCGGCTTCAATCTCAAGGACTACCTGGAGGAGCTCGAACGCAGCTACATCGTGCAGGCGCTCGGCGAGGCCAACGACGTGGTGGCGCACGCCGCCGAGCTGCTGAACATGCGCCGCACCACGCTGGTCGAGAAAATGCGCAAGTACGGCCTGCAGCGCAGCGGGGCGGCGCCGGATATTTGACGTCGCCCGCCGTAACATCCATATCACGCGGAAAAATATATAAAAAGTTATCTGGTACGGTGATTGCTTGAAGCCCGGCTGACCGGCCCCGACCGCGGGCCGCCAGCACCAGGACGCCGCCACCATGCCGGCCTCGCCAGACGCCAAAACCCGCCGCGATGCCAGCGCCTTCGACTACCTGTCGGGCGCGCTCGGCAGCTCCTACCGCCAGCTCGAACGCCGCCTTGACGCCCTGCAGCAGGAGCTGGCCCGCCAGCGCCCGCTGGCGCAACTGGGCGAGATGACCGCCGGCCTGGCGCACCAGGTGCGCACGCCGCTGGCCACCGCGCTGGTCTATGCCTGTCACCTGCGCGACGCGCCGCTCGACGCGGCCGAGCGCGCGCGCTTCGCCGAACGGCTGGTGGAGCGCCTGCGCCAGCTCGAACGCCTGGTGGCCGACATGCTGGCCTACGCGCACGGCGCCAAGGCCGGTGACGAACGCTTCACGCTGGCCGACTTGCTGCACGCGCTCGCCGCCACCGTCGAGCCGCGCCGGCCGGCGGCGGCGAGCCTGCAGCTGCCGGCCGCCGACCGCGGCGTGTTGCTGACCGGCAGCGTCGAGAACCTGGCCGGCGCGCTCGCCAACCTGTGCCTGAACGCCTTCGAGGCCGGCGCCCGGCAGGTCGGCGTCGAGCGCCTGCCCGCCGGGCGCGGCCGGCTGGCGCTGGCCGTCGTCGACGACGGGCCCGGCATCGCGCCGGGGCTGCGCGGGCGGGTGTTCGAGCCGTTCGTGTCCGGTCGGCCGGGCGGCAGCGGTCTTGGGCTGGCGGTGGCGCGCGGCGTGATCGAGCGCCACGGCGGGCAACTGCGCCTGGCCGAGTCGGCGTGCGGCTGCCGCTTCGAGGTCGAGCTGCCGGCGCAGCGGGCGTGGCGCACCGCGCCGCTGGAGGGCTGAGCCATGAGCCACGCCGCGGTGATGGTGGTGGAGGACGACCCGGCGCTGCGCGAGGCGCTGTGCGAGACGCTGGACCTGGCCGGCTACCGCAGCCTGCCGGCGGCTGACGGCCAGGCGGCGCTGGCGCTGCTCGAGCGCGAGCGCCCGGCGCTGGTGGTCAGCGACGTGCAGATGCAGCCCATGGACGGCACCGCGCTGCTGCACGCGCTGCGCCGGCGCCGGCCGGACCTGCCGGTGGTGCTGATGACGGCGTTCGGCACCATCCGCAGTGCCGTGCAGGCGGTGCGCGACGGCGCCGTCGAGTATCTGGCCAAGCCCTTCGAGCCGGCGGCGCTGGTGGGGTTGATCGGCCAGCTGCTGCCGGCCGCGGCCGCCGATGCCGACGCGCCGGTGGCCGAGGACCCGCGCTCGCAGGAACTGCTGGCGCTGGCCGCACGCGTGGCGTCGAGCGAGGTCAGCGTGCTGCTGACCGGCGAGTCCGGCACCGGCAAGGAGGTGCTGGCGCGCTACATCCACCGCCAGTCGCCGCGCGCCGGCGGGCCGTTCGTCGCCATCAACTGCGCGGCGATTCCGGAAAACATGCTCGAGGCGACGCTGTTCGGCTACGAGCGCGGCGCGTTCACCGGCGCGGTGGCGGCGCATGCCGGCAAGTTCGAGCAGGCCCACGGCGGCACGCTGCTGCTGGACGAGATTTCCGAGATGCCGCTCGGTCTGCAGGCCAAGCTGCTGCGCGTGCTGCAGGAGCGCGAGGTGGAGCGCCTGGGCGGCCGGCAGGCGATCGCGCTCGACGTGCGCGTGCTGGCCACCAGCAACCGCGACCTGCCGGCCGAGGTGGCCGCCGGGCGTTTTCGCGAAGACCTTTACTACCGGCTGGCGGTGTTTCCGCTGCACATCGCGCCGCTGCGCGAGCGCCCGGCCGACATCCTGCCGCTGGCGCGGCGTCTGCTCGCCCGCCACTGGCGGCGCGCGACGCCGGCGCCGGTGCTCAGCGACGCCGCCGCCGCGGCGCTGCTCGGCCATGCCTGGCCGGGCAACGTGCGCGAGCTCGACAACCTCATCCAGCGCGCGCTGATCCTGGCCGACGCCGGCGCCATCGAGGCCGCCCACCTGCTGGGCGGTCCACGGGCGACCGAGCCGGCGCCGCCGGCCGGCGAGCTGGACCGCGACCTGCGCCACCGCGAGGCGCAGCTGATCCTCACCGCATTGCGTGCCTGTGGCGGGCGGCGCAGCGCGGCGGCGGCGCAGCTCGGCATCAGCGAGCGCACGCTGCGCTACAAGCTCGCGCAGCTGCGCGAGGCCGGCTTCGAGGTGCCGGCCGCCCACGCCCGTCAGGAGGACTGACGCCATGTCGAACCTGCACATCGACGCCGTGTTGGGGCAGATGCGGGCGCTGCGCGCGCAGCTCGAGCAGGGCGCGGCGACGGTCAAGCCGGCCGCGGACGGCGAAAGTTTCGGCGCGCTGCTGGGGCAGTTCGTGCAGCAGGTCAACCAGACGCAGACCGGCGCCCAGGAGCTGGCGGCGCGTTTCGAGGCCGGCGACGAGAAAGTCACGCTGGCGCAGGCGGTGGTCGCCAGCCAGGAGGCCAACGTGTCCTTCCAGGCCGCCGTGCAGGTGCGCAACAAGCTGCTGGCGGCCTATCAGGACGTCATGAACATGCAGATTTGACGCCGTTTTCCGGGAACTGAACCACCATGGCCGAGTCCACCGCAGACAGCCCGCGCCCCGCCGGTCCGGCGGCGCTGATCCAGGGTTTCATCAAGCTGCCGCCGTCGCGTCAGGCGCTGGCGCTGGTGGCGCTCGCCGCCTGCATCGCCAGCATCGTCGGCATCGTGCTGTGGGCGCGCATGCCCGATTACAGCCTGCTGTACGGCAGTCTCGAGGAGCGCGACGCGGCGCAGGTGGTGGCGGCGCTCGAGAAGGCCGCCATCCCGTACCGCCTGGATGCCGCCACCGGCGCCATCCGCGTGCCGTCCACGGTGGTGCACGAGGCGCGCATGAAGCTGGCCGCCGAAGGCCTGCCCAAGGGCTCCGGCAACGGGCTCGAAATGCTCAGTCAGGAACCCGGCTTCGGCGTCAGCCGCTTCATGGAAAACGCCCGCTACCAGCACGCCGTGGAAGGCGAGCTGGTGCGCACCATCTCGGCCATGGCCGGCGTCGAGGCGGCGCGCGTGCACCTGGCGGTGCCGGAGCGGTCGGTGTTCGTGCGCGCGAACGACCAGCCGAGCGCGTCGGTGATGCTGCAGCTGTACCGCGGGCGCACGCTCGACGACGGCCAGGTGGCGGCCATCGTGCACCTGGTGTCCTCGAGCGTGCCGGGCCTGAATCCGGCTCGGGTGACGGTGGTCGATCAGGCCGGCAACCTGCTCACGCGCCCGGCCGGCCAGCGCGGCCTCGAGCGCTCGGCCGAGCAGTACGACTACGCGCGGCGCTTGGAACAGGACTACGTGCGGCGCATCGAGGACCTGCTGGCGGCGGTGGTCGGGCCCGGCGGCGTGCGCGCCAAGGTGAGCGCCGAGGTGGATTTCGAGGTCACCGAGCGCACGCGCGAGCAGTACGACCCCGACCGCACGGCGCTGCGCAGCAGCCAGGAAGAGGAAACCGAATCGGCCGCCGGCAGCAACGCCGGCGCCGGCGGCGTGCCCGGCACGCTCAGCAACCAGCCGCCGCAGGGCGGCACGCTGGCGCCGGCGGCGCCTGCCGTCACACCGCCCGCGGCGCAGGCGGCGGCACCGGCCGCGGCGCCGGGCGCACCGGCAGCGTCCACCGAGCAGCCGGTCACGGCGGCACCCGCCCCGATGGACCGCAGCCGGCGCGCGGTGCGCAATTTCGAGATCGACCGCACCATCAGCCACAGCAAGCTGGCTGGCGGCGGCGTCAAGCGCCTGACGGTGGCGGTGGTGGTGGACGACAAGCGCGTCACCGATGCCGACGGCAAGACCAGCAGCCAGCCGCGCACGCCGGAGGAAATCGAGCGCTACACGGCGCTGGTGCGCGACGCGGTCGGTTTCGATCCCGACCGCGGCGACAGCATCAACGTGGTCAACGCCGCCTTCGCGCCCACGCAGCCCGAGCCGCCCGTGCACGGCACACCGCTGTGGGAGCAGTCCTGGGTGTGGCAGGCGGTGCGGCTGCTGCTGGGCGCGGCGGCGCTGGCGGCGGTGCTGTTCGGCGTGCTGCGCCCGCTGCTGCGCAGCGTGCACCGGGCCGGTTTGGCAGTGACCGCGCAGGTGGGGCCGCCGACCGCCGAAGCGCTACCGGCGCCGGCCGCCGCGCCGCAGCGCCTGGCGGCGCCGGCCGCCGCGCCGGCCCTGCCCGACCTGCACGAACAGGACCCGCAGCGGGTGATGCAGGTGATGCGCACCTGGATGGCCGCCGATGCCTGAGGCCGGCAAACTGACCGGCGCCGAGCGGTCGGCCATCCTCATCCTGGCGCTCGGCGAGCGCAAGGCGGCCGAGGTGTTGGCGCGCATGGAGCCCAAAGAGGTGCAGCGCATCGGCGCCGCCATGACGCGCCTTGGCAGCATCAGCCGCCAGCAGATCGACGCCGTGCTGGCCGAGTTCGGCATGGCGATACAGAGCGACGCCATGCTCACGGTGGGCATCGAGGACTACCTGCGCAACGTGGTGGTGGGGGCGCTGGGCGAGCACAAGGCGCGCAGCATCCTCGACCGCGTGCTCGAAGACGACGACGCGCTCGGCAGCCTGAAATGGATGGACCCCAAATCCATCGCCACGGTGCTGCGCGACGAGCACCCACAGGTCACCGCCCTGGCGCTGGCCTCCATGGACCAGGACCAGGCGGCGCAGGTGCTGCTGCTGCTGCCGGCCGACCAGCGCGCCGACATCGTCGCCCGCATCGCCACCCTCGACGAGCTGCAGCCGGCGGCGCTGGCCGAGGTGCGGGCCATCCTCGAGCAGCACTTCTACCGCAACGCCACCGCCCCGCCGGCGCGGGTCGGCGGCGTCAAGGTGGCGGCCGGCATCGTCGGTCGGCTCGATCCGGCCATCGGCAACGGTGTACTGGAGGACCTGCGCGCCGGCAATGAGGAGCTGGAAAAACAAATCCAGGACAACCTGATCCTGTTCGAGCACCTGGCGCAGGTCGACGACAAGGGCCTGCAGGCGCTGCTGCGCGAGGTGACCTCGGAGGTGCTGCTGGTGGCGCTCAAGGGCGCCGACCAGGTGGTGCGCGAGCGGTTTTTCAAGAACATGTCCAAGCGCGCCGCCGAGATGCTGCGCGAGGACATGCAGCTGCGCGGGCCGGTGCGCCTGGCCGAGGTGGAGGCGGCGCAGAAGGAAATGCTCAGCGCCGCCCGCCGCCTGGCCGAGGCCGGCACGCTGCGCCTTGGTCGCTCCGGTGGCGACTATGTCGAGTAACACCTTCCAGCGCTGGGAGGCGGTCAGCGCGCGCGTGTCCGAGGCGGTCGACCCGCAGCTCGAACGGCTGCGCGCGCAGGCCCGCGAACAGGCGTGGGCTGCCGGGCACGCCGAGGGCTACGCCGCCGGCCTGGAACAGGGCCTGGCCGAGGGCCGCCGGCGCGCCGCCGAGGAGCTGGCGCAAAACCGCGCCGCGTTCGCGGACCTGCTGGACAGCCTGGCCGCGCCGCTGGCCGAGCTGGAACAGCAGCTGCTCGACGCGCTGCTGCAGCTTGGCTGCGCGCTGGCGCGGCGGGTGCTGCGGCACGAGCTGAGCGTCGCGCCGGCGCGCATCGCCGAGCTGGTGCGCGAGGGCGTGGCGGCGCTGCCGGCGACGGCGCGCCAGGTCAGCGTGCACCTGAACCCGCTCGATCTGGACCTGGTACGCGGCAGCGGCCCGCGCGGGCGCGGCGACGCGCGCGTCGAGCTGGTGGCCGATGCCGGCATCAGCCGCGGCGGCTGTCGCATCAGCAGCGAGGCATCCGAGGTCGACCTGACGCTCGAGACGCGCCTGGACGAGGCCTTCGCCCGCCTGCGCGAGAGCGACGCCCCATGAACGCCGGCTTGCAGAACCGTCTGGCCGCCCGGCTGCGCGAACGGGCCACAGCGCTCGCGCCGCTGCCGCCGGTGCCGGTGCAGGGCAAGCTCACGCGCATGGTCGGCCTCACGCTGGAGGCGGTCGGCCTGCCGGCGGTGATCGGCAGCCGTTGCCTGGTGCGCCAGCCGGGGCTGGCCGACATCGAGGCCGAGGTGGTCGGCTTCGCGGGCGACGTCATGTCGCTGATGCCGATCGACCCGGTCGACGGCCTTGGCCCCAACGCGCGCGTGCTGCCGCTGCGCCACGGCGCGCTGGCGCCGGTCGGCCCGGGGCTGCTGGGGCGGGTGCTGGACGGCGCCGGCCGGCCGCTGGATGGCAAGGGGCCGATCCGCGCCGAGGCGCAGGTGCCGCTCACCGGCACGCCGCAGAACCCGCTCGGCCGCCCGCCGATCCGCGAGCCGCTGGACGTGGGCGTGCGCAGCATCAACGCGCTGCTGACGGTCGGCCGCGGCCAGCGGCTGGGACTGTTCGCCGGCAGCGGCGTCGGCAAGAGCGTGCTGCTGGGCATGATGACCCGCTACACCGCCGCCGACGTGGTGGTGGTCGGCCTGATCGGCGAGCGCGGGCGCGAGGTGAACGAATTCGTCACCTCCATCCTGGGCGCCGAGGGCCTCAGAAAAGCGGTGGTCGTGACGGCGCCGGCCGACACCACCGCCCTGCAGCGCCTGCAGGGCGCCATGCTGGCGACGGCGATCGCCGAGTATTTCCGCGACCAGGGCCTGTCCGTGTTGCTGCTGGTCGACTCGCTCACGCGCGTGGCGCACGCCCAGCGTGAGATCGCGCTGTCGGTGGGCGAGCCGCCGGCCACCAAGGGCTATCCGCCGTCGGTGTTCGCCCGCCTGCCGGCGCTGATCGAGCGCGCCGGCACCGCGCCCGGCGGCGGCGCCATCACCGCCTTCTACACCGTGCTCACCGAAGGCGACGACCCCAACGACCCGATCGCCGACTCGGCGCGCGCCATCCTCGACGGCCACATCCTGCTCAGCCGCGACATCGCCGAGAGCGGCCTGTACCCGGCCATCGACATGGAAGCCTCGGTCAGCCGGCTGATGGTGGAGCTGGCCAGCCCGGCGCAGCTGGCCGCCGCGCGGCGCTTTCGGCAGCTTTATTCGGCCTTCCGGCAAAACCGCGACCTGGTGGCCGTGGGCGCCTACCAGGCCGGCGCCGATCCGCTGCTGGACGAGGCCATCGCCCGCCACGGGCAGCTGCTCGACTTTCTGCGTCAGGACCTGCGCCAGGGTGTCGATTTCGCCGGCAGCATGGGGGCGCTCGAGGCGCTGTTCCCGGCAGGTGCGGCATGAGCCCGCGCGCCGCCCGCCTGCAGCCGATCCTCGAGCGCCTGCTCGAGGTGGAACGCCAGGCCCACCAGCGCCTGCTCGCCGCCGAGACCGAACAGGCCGCCCAGCAGAACCGCCTGCGCGACCTGCGCCGCTACGCCGACGAGTACCGGCGGCGCACCCAAACCGGCGTGGTGTCGGCAGCCACGCTGCGCGAGTACCAGCAGTTCGTGGCGCGCCTGGAGCAGCTCGCCCTGCTGCAGGAACGCGCCGTGGCGGCGGCCGAGCAGGCCTGCCAGCAGGCGCGCGAGGCGCTGCAGCGCCAGCACCGGCGCAGCGAGGGTCTGCGCCGCCTGATCGACCGCTACCAGGCGCAGGCGCTGCGCAAGGCCGAACGGCGCGAGCAGCGGGCGCTCGACGACTGGGTCAACGCGCGGGTTCGCAGTGGTTAGCAGGCCAGGGATGGCTTGCCCCCGAATCAAGCGCGTCAAGCGCTTGATTCGGGGGAGGCTCGTCGCGGACATGCGCCGCGACGAGCCGAGTTGAAAAAGGGCAGGAAGCCCTTTTTCAACGGCCTGTTAAAGAAACGCTTACGTGTTGACGTCCGCCCTTCCGAGGCTGGATGCCCCGGCCTGAATGAATGGCATAAGCAATTGATTCATAGAAAATCGTTCGGGCGTTTACGGCGCGACGGCGAGCCGAAAAAGTCCACGGATGGAATTTTTCGGCCTCTGGCCAGGTGTGGGGCGCGGTATTGGCCCGCGATGTGCTTGGCCGTCGATGCGAACGGCGCCCGAACGACACGGACGCGATGACCGAGCCCATGCGCCGACGGCGCCCGCGAGCGCCAATTTCGAGAGGTTTTGGAGCGTGCAGACCGTCACTCCCATCCAGCCCGGCGTCGGCACTGCCAGCGCCAAAGAATCGCCCCTCGCCGGCAGCGACGACGGCGCCTTCCCGGCCACCTTGCGCGACGCCCTGACTGCGGCGGACGGCAACGCGTCGCCGCCGGCGGCCGGCAATATGCCGCCGCCGCAGGATCGCGCCGGGCAAGCGGCGCCGTTCCCGGCCGGCCCGCCGCCGGCCGCCGACGGGTCCGCGCAGCCGGCGCTCGACCCCGGCCCGCTGCGCACCGCTGGCGCGCCAGCCGGCGCGGCCACGGCTGTCGGGGCGGCCGATCCGACCTCGCCGTCGCTCACGCCGGCCAGCGCAACGCCGCCGCCGCAGGATCGCGCCGGGCAAGCGGCGCCGTTACCGGCCGGCCCGCCGCCGGCCGCCGACGGGTCCGCGCAGCCGGC
>NZ_JAQVGQ010000016.1 GCF_028696615.1 Immundisolibacter sp.
GACGCTCTTCCGATCTCACAGTCTGCCGCTGGATGTCGGCGACCGGGTGCTGGTCCGTGCCCGCCAGCGCTCGCTGCGCCTGATCCACCCGCCCGGCTACGACTACTTCGAGTTGCTGCGCACCAAGCTGCACTGGGGAGGCTGACGTGCTGGTTGGTTTGCGGATCGACAACTTCGCCATCGTCGAGACCGCCGAGCTGGAGTTCGAGACGGGCCTGACGGCACTCACCGGCGAGACCGGCGCCGGCAAGTCGCTGGTGGTGGACGCGCTGCTGCTGGCGCTCGGTGAGCGGGCCGGCGCCGACGCCATCCGCGCCGGCGCCGAGCAGGCGGAAGTGACGGCGGTGTTCGACGTAGCCGCCGTGCCGGCCGCGCGGGCCTGGCTCGCCGACAACGAACTCGACGCCGGCGACGAGTGCGTGCTGCGGCGCACCGTGCGCGCCGACGGCCGCTCGCGCAGCTTCGTCAATGGCCGCCCGGTGGCGGCCGGGCGGCTGCGCGAGCTCGGCCAACGCCTGGTCGACATCCACGGCCAGCACGCCTACCAGGCGCTGCTGCGTCCGGCCGCGCAGCGCGCCCTGCTGGATCGCTTCGCCGGCGCCGGGCCGCTGCTGGCCGAGGTGGCGGCGGCGTTCGATGCCTGGCAGGCCGCCGGGCGGGCCATCGAGGACGCCGAGCGCAGCGCCGCCGGTCGCGCCGAGCGTCTGCAGCTGCTGCGTTTTCAGGCCGACGAGCTGGCCGCACTGGCGCTGGGCGCCGACGAGTGGCCGCAGCTCGACGCCGAACTGCGCCGCGCCGGCCACGCCCAGGCGCTGGCCGAGGGCAGCGCGGCGGCGCTGCAGGCGCTCGACGACGATGGCGCCGGCGTCCACCGGCTGCTGGCGCAGGCGGCCGGTCACCTGCGGCGCCTGGCCGGCTTCGACGCGCGTCTGGCCGAGCCGCTCACGCTGCTGGACGGCGCGCTCGCCCAGGTGGCCGAGGCGGGCTCGGCGCTGCGCCATTACCTCGACGTGCTCGAGGTGGACCCGGCGCGCCTGCAGTGGCTAGAGCAGCGCGTGGCGGCGGTGCTGGCGCTGGCGCGCAAGCATCAGGTGACGCCCGACGCGCTGCCGGCGCTCGAAGCCGCCGTGCAGGCGGAACTGGCCGCGCTCGACGCCGCCGGCCCCGGCCGCGCCGCGCTCGAGCAGGCGCAGCGCGCCGCCTGGCAGCGCTACCAGGCCGCCGCCGCGCAGCTCACGACCGCCCGCCGGGCGGCGGCGCAGCGCCTGGCCGAGGTGGTGAGCGACACCATCGGTCGCCTTGGCATGCCGGGCGCGCGCTTCGAGGCGGCGCTGCTGGCGCTCGCGCCGGGCGAGGCCAGCGCGTACGGCGCCGAGCGGGTCGAGTTCCGCATCGAAGCCAACGCCGGCGACGGCGCGCGGCCGCTGGCGCAGGTCGCCTCCGGCGGCGAGCTGTCGCGCATCAGTCTCGCCATCCAGGCCGCCACGCTGGCGCAGGGTGACATCCCGACGCTGATCTTCGACGAGGTCGACGTCGGCATTGGCGGCGCGGTGGCGGAAACGGTCGGCCGCCTGCTGCGCGGGCTCGGCGCCGAGCGGCAGGTGCTGTGCATCACCCACCTGCCGCAGGTGGCGGCGCAGGCGCATCAGCACCTGCGCGTGTCCAAGCGCTCCGACGCCGCACGCACGACCACCGCGGTCGAGCATCTGCCCGCGGCGGCGCGGGTGGACGAGCTGGCGCGCATGCTGGGCGGCCTGAACATCACCGAGCGCACGCGTGCCCATGCCGCCGAAATGCTGACCGCCGCGCAGCAGGACTGAACCCATGCCCGAACCCGTCGTCGCGCTGCGCGCGGCGCGTCTTGCCGACGTGCCGGCCATCCATGCCCTGCTGCGCGAGCAAGCCGCCGCCGGCAACCTGCTGCCGCGCACGCAGGAAAACCTGGTGCGGCACGTGCGTGATTTCGTGGTAGCCGAGCGCGACGGCGTGCTGGCGGCGGTCGGCGCGCTCGAGATCATGGGCCCGGACCTGGGCGAGGTGCGCAGCCTGGCGGTGGCGCCGGCGTTCCATCGGCAGGGGCTCGGCGAGCGGGTGACGCGCGCGCTGCTCGAGCAGGCGCGGGCGGTCGGCCTCAAGCGCGTGATGGCGCTTACCTACGTGCCGGGCTTTTTCGCGCGCCTGGGTTTCGAGGTGGTGAGCAAGGACGACTTGCCGGAGAAGGTCTGGCAGGTGTGCGTGAAGTGCTACAAGTTCAACCGCTGCGACGAGATCGCGGTGATGCTGCGCCTGGACGGATCGGCTGACGCGGCCTGATCACCGCCCCTGCTCGGCCGCCTCGCACTGGCACTTGGCGCACACGCCATGGATGTACAGGCTGTGGTCGGTGACCTTGAAGCCGCGCTCGGCGGCCACGCGCTGCTGGGCCGCCTCGATGGCGTCGTCGCGAAACTCCAGCACCGCCCCGCAGCGCTCGCACACCAGGTGATCGTGGTGGCAGGGACCGGTGCCGGTGCCGAGCTCGAACACCGACCGTTCGCTCTCGAAGTGATGACGCACCACCATGCCGGCCTGCTCGAACTGCGTCAGCACGCGGTAGATGGTGGCCAGGCCGACTTCCTCGTCGGTGCCCAGCAGGGCGCGGTAGACGTCCTCGGCGGTGACGTGCCGCTGCTCGCTGGTCTCCAGGAACTCGAGGATGCGCAGGCGTGGCGTGGTGACCTTCAGGCCGGCTTTGCGAAGGGCATTGCTGTTGGCCATGGGCGTTCTCTGGCTGGCATGCAGGGAAGTGCCGGCAGGAGCGCTGGCCGCGCGTGGATGAGTCCGGCATCACGCATCCCTGCCCGCAGTGCGCGGCATTGTAAACTAGCCGCGCCTTCGCCTTCCCGGCAGTCGTGCCGGGTCTCTCCGCCCGGAACACCCCTGTGATGTACCGTCTATTGCCGGCTGCGGCCGTCGTCACCCTGCTGGCCGGCTGTGCCGGCAGCCGGCCCGATGCGGCCGACGGCCGGCCACTGATCCCGGCCCTGGCGCCCTACCGCATCGACATCCGCCAGGGCAACGTGGTGGATGCGGCCATGCTGGCGCGCCTGCAGTTGGGCATGGACCGCGAGCGGGTGCGTACCCTGATCGGTACGCCGCAGCTGCTCGATCCGTTCCGGCCGGATCGCTGGGACTACGTGTACACCGAGCGCAAAGGCTACGGCCCGCGCGAGCAGCGCGTGGTGACGCTGGTGTTCGACGGCGACCGGCTGGCGCGCGTGGAAGGTGACGTGGTGCCGGTGCCCGGCGCGCGCGAGAAAAACCTGCTGACCGCCAGCACCCGCACCACGGTCGAGGTGCCGGCCGAGCTTGAAGAATCCGGCAGTCGTCTGGCGCGCCTGCTCGGTGGTGGCGAGGAGAAGCGCAAAAAGGCCAAGCGCCGCGATCTGGCGAGTTTCGTCAAGACCGAGGAAGCGCGTCAGTACGAGACGGTCGAGGGCGGCGCGGCCGAGGTGCCGGCTGCCGATACCGCAAAAACTCCCGCCCAGCCGGCGCCGGACGACGAGAATCAGGGCATCTTCGACGGCCTGCTGGGGCGCAGCGACGGCTGAGAGCTTGAAAAATTCACAAGCTCTCAGGGTTTGTGAAGAAATGCGCGTGCTGCGCATTTCTTGCGTCGCCCGTCCGGTACACGCCCGGACGGGCTCCCGCGAATCGAGCCCTTACGGGCTCGATTCGCGTCCGGCCATCCCTGGCCGGCCTCGGAGCTTGAAAAATTCACAAGCTCTCAGCCGCGCGTCGGTGCCTGATTGAAATAGTCGCAGTAGTCCCACAGCGGGCATTTCGGGCAGCGCGGCGCGTCCTGGCAGATGCCCTCGCGCAGGTGAAAGCCGCTGGCGAAGCGGAACATCTGCGCGCTGATGGTCCAGCGGCTGGCGCCGCTGGCAAGGTGTACGGCCTGCATGACGGCGTTGAAGTCGTCTGCCCGTGCGCGCGCCGGCAGCAGGCCGAGGCGCCGCAGCAGCCGCTGCGCGTGGTCGGTCTTGAAGTAGTACGGAAAGCCCGAGGTCAGCAGAAACCACTCGCCAGCGCTCGGGCCGACGCTGGCGAAGCGGCGGGCGATTTCCGCGTGCAGGCGGTGCAGCTGGTCGGCGGGGAAGCCGTGCAGCCAGGCCGCGAACGAGCCGTGTTCGGCGGCCAGCGCCTGCACCACGCGGGCGTTGTGGAGCACCGATGCCAGCTTGCGCCGGTTGCGGATCAGCGCCCGGTCGGTGAGGAGCGGCGCCAGCCGCGTCTCGTCCCAGCCGGCCAGTTCGGCGACCTCGAAGCCGGCAAACGCCGCGCGCGTGGCCGGCCATTTCTGACGCACCACCTCGCGCGAGAAGCCGGCCGCGAACATGTGAAAGCACAGCTCCTCGAACAGCGCCCGGTCGTCGTCGTGGTGCGGCAGGATGGCCCACTCGGCCGGGTCCGGCAGTTGTGCGGCGCCGTCCACGTCGAGCCGCTGGCAGGCGGCGTCGATGCGCGCGTGCAGGTCGGCGAGCGCGGCGGGGTCGGTCAGCGTCACGGTGCGGCACGGTCGGTCGGGGCGCCGATGGTAGCAAACCCCTTGCGGGTGGCCTGATAAACTAACCGCCCGCCCTCGGTCATCGTGCGCGTGGCGCCTTGCGCCGCCGGCGTCGATGCCTTTCTCGGAGTGATGCCCGTGTTCAGTCGCGCCCAGACCATTGCCGATTTCGACCCCGAACTGTGGCAGTCCATGCAAAACGAGGCGCGCCGGCAGGAGGAGCACGTCGAGCTGATCGCCTCCGAGAACTACGCCAGCCCCCGCGTGCTCGAGGCGCAGGGCTCGCAGCTCACCAACAAATATGCCGAGGGCTACCCCGGGCGCCGTTACTACGGCGGCTGCGAGTACGTGGACGTGGCCGAGCGCCTGGCCATCGAGCGCGCGCGCCAGCTGTTCGGTGCCGATTACGCCAACGTGCAGCCGCACTCGGGCTCGCAGGCCAACGCGGCGGTGTTCATGGCGCTGATGGAGCCAGGCGACACGCTGCTCGGCATGAGCCTCGCCCACGGCGGGCATCTGACGCACGGCGCGCCGGTCAGCTTCTCGGGCAAGATTTACCGCGGCGTGCAGTACGGTATCGACGTCACCACCGGTCTCATCGACTACGCGCAGGTCGAGCGCCTGGCGCGCGAGTGCCGGCCGAAGGTGATCGTGGCCGGCTTCAGCGCCTACTCGCGCGCCATGGACTGGCAGCGTTTTCGGGCCATCGCGGACGCCGTCGGCGCGTATCTGGTGGTGGACATGGCGCACGTGGCGGGCCTGGTCGCGGCGGGCCTGTACCCGAACCCGGTATCGATCGCCGACGTCACCACGTCGACCACGCACAAGACGCTGCGCGGCCCGCGCGGCGGCCTGATCCTGGCGCGCGCCAACCCGGAAATCGAGAAGAAGCTCAACTCGGCGGTATTCCCGGGCGGTCAGGGCGGGCCGCTGATGCACGTCATCGCCGCCAAGGCGGTGTCGTTCCTGGAAGCGCTGCAGCCGGACTTCCGGGACTACCAGCGCGCGGTGGTCGACAACGCCCGCGCCATGGCCGAGGTCATCATGCAGCGCGGCTACAAGGTGGTTTCCGGCGGCACCGACAATCACCTGTTCCTGGTCGACCTGATCGACAAGGGCCTGACCGGCAAGGCGGCCGAGGCGGCGCTCGGCGCCGCCAACATCACCGTCAACAAGAACGCCGTGCCGGGCGACCCGCAAAGCCCGTTCGTGACCAGCGGCATCCGCATCGGCACGCCGGCCGCGACCACGCGCGGCTTCGGCTTGGCCGAGGTGCGCGCGCTCGCCGGCTGGGTCTGCGACGTGCTCGACGACCTCGACGACACCGCCGTGCAGCAGCGCGTCAAGGCGCAGGTGCTGGCGCTGTGCCGGCGGTTCCCGGTGTATGGCGACTAGCGGGCTGGTGAAAAACCGGCCGGCCAGTCCGGCACGCAAGTGCCTGACGCACGCAGCGCGGCGCGGGCGCGTGCCGCGCTGCGGCGAGGCGAAAAAGCCCATGAACGGGTTTTTTCGCCATCCCGACAGGTAACCTCCGGTGCGCTGTCCGTTCTGCGCCGCGCCCGACACCCGGGTGGTGGACTCGCGCCTGGCGGAGGAAGGCGACCGCGTGCGCCGGCGGCGCGAGTGCCTGAGCTGTCAGGCGCGCTTCACCACCTTCGAGCAGGCCGAGCTGACCTGGCCGCGCATCGTCAAGCGCGACGGCGGCCGGGTGCCGTTCGACGAAGCCAAGCTGCGTGCCGGCATGGAGCGTGCGCTCGAAAAGCGCCCGGTGCGCTCGGATCAGGTGGACGCCGTGCTGGTGCGCATCAAACGCAAGTTGCTGAGCCTCGGTGAGCGCGAGTGCAGCTCGCGCCAACTCGGCGAATGGGTGATGGACGAGCTGCGCGTGCTGGACCCGGTGGCCTACGTGCGCTTCGCGTCCGTGTACCGCAGCTTCGAGGACCTGCGCGCGTTTCGCGACGAGGTGGAGCGTCTCGAACGCGCCGCGCCGCCGCCGTCCGAGTGATGGACGACCGTTTCTGGATGCGCCGCGCGCTGGCGCTCGCCGAAGGCGGGCGCTACACCGCCGCGCCCAATCCGCTGGTCGGTTGCGTGCTGGTGCGGGGCGGTCAACTCGTCGGTCAGGGTTTTCATCGCCGCGCCGGCGAAGGGCATGCGGAAGTGCTGGCGCTGGCCGAGGCCGGCCCGCGGGCGGCCGGCGCGACGGCGTACGTGACGCTCGAGCCGTGCGCCCATCACGGCCGCACGCCGCCGTGCGCACAGGCGCTGATCGGCGCCGGCGTGGCGCGTGTGGTGGCGGCCATGGCGGACCCGAACCCGCGCGTGGCAGGACAAGGTCTCGCGCAGCTGCGCGCGGCCGGCGTCGCCGTCGACTGCGGCGTGCTGGCCGAGGACGCCGCGGCGCTGAATCTAGGCTTTTTGAAGCGCATGGCGAGCGGCCGGCCTTACGTGCGCGTCAAGATGGCGCAGAGCCTCGACGGTCGCAGCGCGCTCGCCGACGGTGCCTCGCGCTGGATCACCGGCCCCGCCGCGCGCGCGGATGTGCAGCGCTGGCGGGCGCGCTCGCAGGCCATCGTCACCGGCGTCGGCACGGTGCTGGCCGATGACCCGCAGCTGACGGTGCGCGATGTGCCGGACGCCCCGCAGCCGCTGCGCGTGGTATTGGACAGTCGGCTGCGCACGCCGCCCACGGCGCGCCTGCTGCGCGAGCCGGGCGCGACGCTGATCGCCACCGTCGATGCCGGCGCCGCACCCGCAGCGGCGCTGAGCGCCGTCGGCGCGCAGCTGATCGCCCTGCCGGCCGCAGCGCACGGCGTGGACCTAGGCGCGCTGCTCGACGCACTCGGCCGGCGCGAGTGCAACGAGGTGCTGGTCGAGGCCGGGCCGCGCCTGGCGGGCGCGTTTCTCAGCGCCGGCCTCGCCGACGAGCTGATCGTCTACATCGCCCCGCACCTTTTGGGGCATGGCGCCCGGCCGGCGTGCGAGCTGCCGGCGATCACGCGCATGGCGGATCGGCTCGACCTCACCCCACTCGACGTTCTATCGTTCGGTCCCGATCTGCGGCTGCGCCTGCGTCCGGCGGCGCGCGCCTGAGCTTCCCGGAACCCCTGCATGTTCACCGGCATCATTCAAGCGGTCGGCCGCGTGGCCGCCATCGAGCGGCGCGGCGGCGACGCGCGCCTGCACATCGCGGGCCTGCCGCTGGCCGACGGCAAGCTCGGCGAGAGCATCGCCGTCAGCGGCGTGTGCCTGACGGCGGTCGCGTTC
This sequence comes from Immundisolibacter sp., assembly GCF_028696615.1. GTDB lineage: Bacteria > Pseudomonadota > Gammaproteobacteria > Immundisolibacterales > Immundisolibacteraceae > Immundisolibacter. The sequence continues at coordinate 7,814 of NZ_JAQVGQ010000016.1, forward strand.
ACGCCAGACGGCTTCGTCGCCGACGTGTCGGCCGAGACGCTCGCCTGCACCACGCTTGGCGACTGGACGGTCGGCCAGGCGGTGAACCTCGAACGCGCGCTGGCGGTCGGCGACCGGCTCGGCGGGCACATCGTCAGCGGCCACGTGGACGGCGCGGGCGAGGTGCTGTCGCGCCGTCCGGACGGGCGCTCGGAGCGCTTCACGCTGCGCGCGCCGCCGGCGCTGGCGCGCTACATCGCGGCCAAGGGCTCGATCACCGTGGATGGCGTGAGCCTGACGGTGAACACCGTGTCCGGCGCCGAGTTTGGTGTCAACATCGTGCCGCATACGCTTGCCCACACCAGCCTCGATGGGCTGCGCGCCGGCGGCCGGGTGAACCTCGAAGTGGATCTTCTGGCGCGTTATCTCGAGCGCCTGCTCCTGCGCGCCGACGGCGGCGGGGTGAATCTCGATCTTCTCGCGGAAAATGGGTTTCTGAAGCAATGAACGCGCTACCCGGTCCCGCCACGATGCAACTGAACAGCACCGAAGAGATCATCGCCGACATCAAGGCCGGCAAGATGGTCATCCTGATGGACGACGCCGACCGCGAGAACGAGGGCGATCTCATCCTCGCCGCCGAGTGCGTGACGCCGGAGGCGATCAACTTCATGGCCCGCTACGGGCGCGGCCTGATCTGTCTGACGCTCACCGAGGCGCGCTGCCGGCAGCTGAACCTGCCGCTGATGGTGACCGACAACAACGACAAGAACACCACCAACTTCACCGTCTCCATCGAGGCCGCGCAGGGCGTGACCACCGGCATCTCGGCCGCCGACCGGGCGGCGACGGTGCGGGCGGCGGTCAAGCCCGATGCGCGGCCGTCCGACATCGTGATGCCGGGCCACATCTTCCCGCTGCGCGCGCAGCCGGGCGGCGTGCTGACGCGCGCCGGGCACACCGAGGCCGGCTGCGATCTGGCGCGCCTGGCGGGTTTCGAGCCGGCGGCGGTGATCGTGGAGATCCTGAACGAAGACGGCACCATGGCGCGTTACCCGCAGCTGCTGGCGTTCGCCCGCACGCACGGCCTCAAGATCGGCACCATCGCCGACCTCATCCGCTACCGCGTGGAAAAAGAGCGCTCGGTCGAGTGGGTGGCCGAGAGCCGTTTCGAGAGCGAGTTCGGCAGTTTCCGGTTGGTGGCCTTCCACGAAAACGACCACGGCGAGGTGCACCTGGCGCTGGTGATGGGTGACATCCGTCGCGACCAGCCGACGCTGGTGCGCGTGCAGCAGGCGAGCGTGCTGCGCGACATCCTGGGCGCGCAGGCGCCGGGCCGCTGGACGGTGCGCCGGGCGCTGGCCACCATCGCCGACGCCGGCCGCGGCGTGCTGGTGCTGCTCAGTCCGGACGATCTGCCCCGCACCCTGCTCGGCGAGGTGCAGGCCTACAAGCTGCGGCATCTGGGCGTGCCGGTGCCGGGGCTGGAGCCGAACCCGGAACTGCGCATGTACGGCGTCGGTGCGCAAATCCTGTCGCAGCTCGGCGTGGGGCGCATGCGCATCATGGGCAAGCCGCGTAAACTGCACGGTCTTGCCGGTTTCGGTCTGGAACTGGTTGATTTCGTGCCGCCCGAAGCGGCCCGCGAGGCCCTTGAGGCCCCTTGAGGACTTGACCCGCGCCATGACCGCCCCCGTGCATCTTTCCGGCAATCTCGCCGCCCGCGCCGACAGCCGCTACGGCATCGTCGTCGGCCGCTTCAACGACTTCATCAGCGAGCGCCTGCTCACCGCCGCCATCGACACGCTGCGCCGGCACGGCGTGGCCGAAGCCAACATCACCGTGGCCTGGGTGCCGGGCGCGTTCGAGATTCCGCTCGCCGCCAAGCGCCTGGCCGAGTCTGGCCGGGTGGAAGCGGTGATCGCGCTCGGCTGCGTCATCCGCGGCGCCACGCCGCATTTCGACTACGTGGCCGGCGAGTGCGCCAAGGGCCTGTCGGCGGTGGCGCTGGGCAGCGGGCTGCCGGTGTCGTTCGGCGTGTTGACCGTGGACAGCATCGAGCAGGCCATCGAGCGCGCCGGCACCAAGGCCGGCAACAAGGGCGCCGATGCGGCGCTATCGGCGCTCGAAATGGTCAACCTGCTGGCCGCCATCGGCGCCCGGAGCGCGTGAACCGATGTCCCGAGCCCGTTCCAAGGCGCGCCGCGGCGCGCTGCAGGCGCTCTATCAATGGCAGCTGTCGGGCGGCGATGACAGCCTCGACGCCATCGAGCGCCAGTTCCTCGCCGAGCGCGATCTTGGCGACATCGATGCCGAGTATTTCCACGAGCTGCTGACCGAGGTCGGCCGCCGTTGCGGCGACTTCGACCGGCGTCTTGCGCCGCTGCTCGACCGGCCGCTCGCGCAGCTCGATCCGGTCGAGCACGCCATCCTGTGGATCGGCTGCTACGAGCTCGAAGCGCGCTGGGACATTCCGTTCCGGGTGGTGATCGCCGAGGCGCTGGAACTGGCCCGCCAGTTCGGCGGCGAGAACGCGCACCGCTACGTGAACGCCATCCTGGACCGCCTGGCGCGCGAGCTGCGCGCGGCCGAGCGCGCGCTGCCCACCTGATCGGCCGCGGCGCAGGCCCGCGGCGCTGCCATGCCCGGTGAATTCGAGCTGATCGCCAGCCACTTCGCGCGCCTCACCCCGCCGCGCGGCGACGTCGCGCTCGGCGTGGGCGACGACGCGGCGCTGCTGGTGCCGGCGCCCGGTCAGGAATTGGTGGTCACGGTCGACACGCTGATCGAGGGCGTACATTTCTTTGCCGACTGTCCGCCCGCCGCGCTCGGCCACAAGGCGCTGGCCGTCAATTTGTCCGATCTCGCCGCCATGGGCGCCGAGCCGGCCTGGGCGCTGCTGGCGCTCACCCTGCCGCGCGCCGACGAGGGGTGGCTGGCCGACTTCGCGCGCGGTTTCAGCGATCTCGCGTGCCGGCACGGCGTGGCGCTGGTGGGCGGCGACACCTGCCGCGGGCCGCTGGTGGTGAGTGTCACCGCGCTGGGGCAGGCACCGACCGGGCAGGCGCTGCGCCGCGCGGGCGCCAAGCCCGGCGATGGCGTGTACGTGAGCGGTGAGCTGGGCGCCGCCGGGCTGGCCGTGCGCGCCCGGCGCAGCCAAATCACCTTGCCGGCGGCGCTGGCGCAGCACGCCGCGCAGCGGCTCGATTGGCCGCAGCCGCGGCTGGCGCTGGGGCTGGCGCTGCGCGGACTCGCCAGCGCCGCCATCGACGTCTCCGACGGCCTGCTGGCCGATCTCGGGCACGTGTGCGCGGCCGGCGGCGTCGGCGCGCGGCTCGATCTTGCCGCCCTGCCGCTGCCGGAAGGCGCGCTCGCCCTGGCGTCGCACGAGGAACTGCTCGGCGCGGGCGACGACTACGAGCTGTGCTTCACCGTGCCGGCGTCGAATGAAGCACGCGTACCCGAATTGGCGCAGCGGCTGGGGCTGGCGCTGACCCGCATCGGGCGGATCGAGGCCGAGCCCGGCCTGCGGCTGGTCGATACCGCCGGCGAGGAGCATGCCGTTGCGGCAAAGGGTCATGACCACTTCCGCTGAACGGCCGCGCCGGCCGACCGCGGCGCTGTTGCGCGATCCCGCCTGCGCGCTGGCGCTGGGCTTCGGCGCCGGCCTGGCGCCGCGCGCGCCCGGCACCTGCGGGGCGCTGCTCGGCCTGCCGCTGGCGGCGGCGCTCACGCGGCTGCCGGTCGCCATGGCAGTGCTGGTGCTGGGGTTGCTCAGTGTGCTCGGCGTGTGGTGCTGCGCGCGCGCCGGGCAGCGGCTTGGCGTGTCCGATCACCCGGCCATCGTGTGGGACGAGGTGATCGGCATGGCGCTTGCGCTGCTCGCGGTGCCATTCGGCTGGTGGCAGTACCTGCTCGGGTTTGCGCTGTTCCGACTGTTCGACATCCTCAAGCCGTGGCCGGTCGGCGCGCTCGATCGCCAGGTCGGCGGCGGGCTTGGCGTGATGCTGGATGATCTCGCCGCCGGCGTGCTGGCCGGCGTCACGCTGCAGCTGGCCCTGCTGGCGGCCGCACGGCTGGCCTGATGGCGGCCACCGAGCGCCTGTTCTTCGCCCTGCTGCCACCACCGGCGATTCAGGCCGAGCTCGGGCGGCTGGCCGCCTGGTGCGAGCGCCGCTGCGGCGGCCGGGCCGTTGTGCCCGAAAACATTCACCTCACGCTGCTGTTTTTGGGCGAGCTTGCGCCTGGCCAGGTCGAGGCCGTGTGCCGTGCTCCCGCCGGTCTGCGGGTGGCGCCGTTCGAGGTGCGGCTCGAGCGCATCGAATACTGGCCGCGGCCGCGCCTGTACTGCGCGGTGCCGTTGCAGCCGCTCGCCGCCGCCGCGGCGCTGGCGGCCGCGCTGCAGCAGGCGGTGCGCGACGTGGTGGCGGTGCCGGCGCGGCCGTTTTCGGCCCACGTGACGCTGCTGCGCCGGCCGCGCCGCCTGCAGGAGCTCCCGATGCCGCCGATCGCCTGGACCGCGACCGGGTTTTGCCTGATGAGCGCGCGCCGCGTCGACGGCGAACTGCACTACGTGCCGGTCGAATCCTGGGCCTGCGCCTGACCGGCAGCGCGTTTTTCGAGCCGATAGGCCAGCTGGCGCCGGCTGATGCCGAGCTGGCGGGCGGCCTGGGCGAGGTTGCCGCCGGCCTGTTCGAGGGCCAGATCGATCAGCGTCCACTCGACCGCATCCAGCGGACCCTCGCGCATCTGCAGCAGCGGCGCCAGGCGTTCGCGCAGCTCGTCGGCGGGGTGCGGCGGCGCGTTCAGGGCGCCTGGCCGGCCGGCCAGCTGGCCGTGCGCATCGAGCCCGAAAGTGGCGCTCGCGCCGAGGCCCTGGTCGGCGGTGAACAGGTGCGAGACGCCGATCGGCTCGCCGTCGTCGGCCAGCAGCACGCCGCGCTCGATCATGTTCTCGAGCTCGCGGATGTTGCCGGGAAAGCCGTAGCTGAGCAGCGCCTCCACGGCCTGTGGCGCGAAGCCGTCCACGCGCTTGCCGTGGCGCTGGCTGAAGCGGTGCAGGAAGTGACGCATCAGCAGCGGAATGTCGTCGCGCCGTTCGCGCAGCGGCGGGATGCGCACCGGAAACGTGGTGAGGCGAAAGTACAGATCCTCGCGGAACGTGCCCTGCGCGACGGCTTCCTTCAGGTCCACGTTGGTGGCCGCCAGCAGGCGCACGTCGACCTTGCGCGTCTGGCTGTCGCCGACACGCTCGATCTCGCCCTCCTGCAGGGCGCGCAGCAGCTTCGCCTGGGCGCTGAGCGTCAGCGTGCCGATTTCGTCCAGGAACAGCGTGCCGCCGTGGGCGCGCTCGAAACGGCCGGGACGGGATTCGCTGGCGCCGGTGTAGGCGCCCTTGACCACGCCGAACAGCTCGGCTTCGATGAGGTTTTCCGGCAGCGCCGCGCAGTTCACCGCCACGAACGGCCGCTCCGCGCGCTTGCCCATGCGGTGCAGCATGCGCGCGAACACTTCCTTGCCGACGCCGGTCTCGCCCAGGAACAGCACCGTCACGTCGGTGGGGGCGGCCTTGCCGAGCAGGTGCACGGCGGCGCCGAAACCGGCCGAGATGCCGACCACGTCCACCGCCGGGCCGGTGGTGGCATCCGCGGCGTCGTCGCCCGGCTTGCCGAAGCGGTTGACGAATTCCTGTGGGCGGAAATAGGCCGCCTTGCGGCTGTGCCGATCCCATTCCTCGACGGTGCGGCCGACCAGGCGGCAGTGCTCGTGCCCCATGGCGCGGCACTCGACCTCGTCCACGATGATGGGGCGCCCGGCAAAGGCACTGCTGTAGCCGCTGCCGTAGCCGACGGCGGTCCAGCACACCGGCTCTGCGCTCACGCCGAGCGTGTTCATATGGGCGTCGGCCTCGATCGAGTCGTGCAGCAGGAACTCGCCGTAAAACGCATTGGCAGGCAGGTCGCTGCGCAGCTCGAGTACCTCCAGCCAGCCGAAGCCGCTCAGGGCGTGCACCTGTGGGCCGACCGCGAAGGCGTCGAACAAGTTCCCCTGCGGGCGCACCCGCCGGGCCAGCTCGGCGTCGCGCGTGCCCTCGGCATAGCCGACGCGCTTGAGTACCGTGCGCGCCCGGGTGAAGCCGACCGCCTCGAGTAGTTCGCGCCGCAGGCTGCCAAACGCGCTGTTGCGCATCAGGATCGAGCGGCGGTCGTCGAGCCAGATGCGCCCTTCCGCCGGCGCGAAACGCAGCCGGCGGGCCAGGTCCTCGATGTCCGGGAAATGCTTGTGGTCCCCCTCCCATCGATAAAACAGGTTGTTGGGAACGTTGCCCTGGGGTGAGTTCATGTGTTTACACAATCGTCAAGTTGGGTTCCTGAAGCCTAATGCGGGTTGACGATTTCGTCCAATGCCCCCAGCAAAATCCTTGCCGGGGCGGGCCGCCGGGACGCCCTGTGTGGCCTTGGATGGCGCGTCGATGCGAGGTTTCTGGGTATTGGCATGGCCGCTGCTATTAAGAACGCCGCCTGAGTGGTCGTCGGGCTGTCGCCAGGATGCGACGGCGCGTGACGGCGCTGCCAAACGCCTCGGCGGGCGTGTGGCAGCCGGTGGCGCAGTCCGTCAGGGATGGCAGGGCTGCCGGCGCTGCTCGTGGTCGAATCGGTGGCGGTCTCGGTCGTTCTGGCTTCCCCCTTGCACAGGGCGCCGGGCTGGTGATCCGATTCGGTCTTTCGGCGTTCCCGGGCCGGGGGTGCTCCCTGCGGCCCGGTTTTTTTCGTCCGACGTTTCGCAAGTTCCTGCCCGCGCTACGGAGAGCCAGTGTCGCCATGGATGGCGACGTGGCGGGGCTTTCGGCTAGCCCGATCATCCAGGCGGCTTCATTCCGGCGGCCCGCTGCGCCGTTTCTGCCGCTCCCGCACCGGTCGCGCCGTGCGCTGTGGAATAATGCGGGCCATTTCTTCGGCACCGGCCAGCAGCGCGGGAACCAGCATGGACGACAACAAACTCAAGGCACTGACGGCCGCGCTCGGCCAGATCGAGCGCCAGTTCGGCAAAGGTGCCGTCATGCGCCTGGGTGACCCGGGTGCAGTGCGCGACGTCGAGGCCATCTCCACCGGCTCGCTGAACCTCGACCTCGCACTCGGCGTCGGTGGCCTGCCACGCGGGCGCATCATTGAAATCTACGGCCCGGAATCTTCCGGCAAGACCACCATTGCGCTGCAGACCATCGCCCAGGTGCAGCGCGGCGGCGGCACGGCGGCCTTCGTCGATGCCGAGCACGCGCTCGACCCGAGCTATGCCGAAAAGCTCGGCATCAACATCGCCGACCTGCTGGTGTCGCAGCCGGACACCGGCGAGCAGGCGCTCGAAATCGTCGACATGCTGGTGCGCTCGGGCGCCGTCGACCTGGTGGTGGTCGACTCGGTGGCGGCGCTGACGCCGCGCGCCGAAATCGAAGGCGAGATGGGCGACTCACACGTGGGCCTGCAGGCGCGCCTCATGTCGCAGGCGCTGCGCAAGCTCACCGCCAGCATCAGTCGCTCCAACACCACGGTCATCTTCATCAACCAGATCCGCATGAAGATCGGCGTCATGTTCGGCAGTCCGGAGACCACCACCGGCGGCAACGCGCTGAAGTTCTACGCCTCGGTGCGCCTGGACATCCGCCGCGTCGGTGCGATCAAGAAGGGCGAAGAGGTGGTCGGCAACGAGACGCGCGTGAAGGTGGTGAAGAACAAGGTCTCGCCGCCGTTCAAGACCGCCGATTTCGACATCCTGTACGGCATCGGCGTGTCGCGCGAGGGCGAGATCATCGACCTTGGCGTCAACCTCGGCCTGATCGACAAATCCGGCGCCTGGTATTCGTACAACGGCGAGCGCATCGGCCAGGGCCGCGACAACACGCGCGAGTACCTGCGCGCCAACCCGCAGCTGGCGGACGCCATCGAGGCGCAGATTCGCGCCCAGATGCTACCGGCACGGCGAGCGGCCGAGGCGCCGGCCTGATGGCGGGCGCGGTGTGGATGATCCGGTCGAAGCCGCCTATGCGCAGGCACTGAAATTGCTCGCTCGGCGCGAGCATGGTCGCGCCGAGTTGGCAAAAAAGCTCGCCCGGCGCGGTTTTGCGCCGGCCGATTGCGCGCCGGCCCTGCAGCGCCTGGCCGATTTGGGTTACCTGTCCGATGTCCGCTATGCGCAGGCGCGCGTGGCCGAGCTGCGCCGGCGCCGCTACGGACCGCTGCGGGCGCTGGCCGAGCTGCGTGCGCTCGGGGTGGACGAGGACGCCATTGCCGATGCCGTGCAGGTCGACGCCGATGACTGGTATCAGGCCTGCCGGGCGGCCAGCGGGCGCGGACGTACGCCGCCCACTTCGGCCGCCGAGCGGGCGCGTCTGCAGCGCCAGCTCATGACGCGCGGCTTCACCGCCGCCCAGATTCGCGCCGCCCTTGGCCAAAACGACAGCGACGACGCATGAAAAGCACCGACATCCGCAGCCAGTTCCTGGACTTTTTCGCCGCCCAGGGGCACCAGATCGTGCCCTCGAGCAGCCTGGTGCCGCACGGCGACCCGACGCTGCTGTTCACCAACGCCGGCATGGTGCAGTTCAAAGACGTCTTTTTGGGACTCGAGCAGCGCCCCTACCGGCGCGCCGCCTCGGCTCAGCGCTGCGTGCGCGCCGGCGGCAAGCACAACGACCTCGACAACGTGGGCTACACGGCGCGCCATCACACGTTCTTCGAGATGCTGGGCAATTTCAGCTTCGGCGACTACTTCAAGCGCGACGCCATCCGCTTTGCCTGGACGTTTTTGACCGAGGTGTTGCGCCTGCCAGCCGAGCGGCTGTGGGTCACCGTGCACCCGCAGGACGACGAGGCGGCCGAGATTTGGCTCGGCGAGATCGGCGTGCCCAAGGCACGCTTTCGGCGCATCCCGGGCGACGACAACTTCTGGTCCATGGGTGACGTCGGCCCGTGCGGGCCGTGCACGGAGATTTTTTACGACCACGGTCCGGAGGTGGCCGGCGGGCCGCCGGGCTCGCCGGATGCCGACGGCGATCGCTACATCGAAATCTGGAACCTCGTGTTCATGCAGTACGAGCGCCTGGCGGATGGCTCGCTGCGCCCGCTGCCGCGCCCGTCGGTCGACACCGGCATGGGCCTCGAGCGCCTCGCCGCCGTGCTGCAGGGCGTGCACGACAACTACGACACCGACATTTTCCGCAGCCTGATCGACGCCGCCGCGCGGGTGATCGGCACCCAGGATCTGGCCTCGCGCTCGCTGCGCGTGATCGCCGATCACATCCGCTCGAGCGCGTTTCTGATCGCCGACGGCGTGCTGCCGAGCAACGAGGGCCGCGGCTACGTGCTGCGGCGCATCATCCGCCGCGCCGCGCGGCATGGTGCGCGCCTCGGCGCGACAGAGCCGTTTTTTCATCGCCTGGTGGCGCCGCTGGTGGACGCCATGGGCGATGCCTACCCCGAGCTCGCCGCGGCGCAGGCGGCGGTCGAGACCGCGCTGCGCGAGGAAGAAGAACGCTTCGCGCAGACCCTCTCGCACGGGCTGGCCATTCTCGAGCGCGACATGCAGCGCCTGGGCGGGCAGCGCATCCCGGGTGAGACGATCTTCAAGCTGTATGACACGTATGGTTTCCCGGTCGATCTGACCGCCGACATCGCCCGCGAGCGGGGGCTCGAACTCGATCTGGACGGCTTCGAGCAGGCCATGGCGCAGCAGCGCGAGCGGGCGCGGGCGGCCAGTCAGTTCCACGCCGACGAGGACCTGCGCCTGGGCGAGGTGCTGGATGCCGCCACGCTGGCGGCACACCGCTTCACCGGCTACGAGCGCGAGCAGGACCGCGCCCGTGTGGTGGCGCTGCTCAAGGACGGCGAGCCGGTCGAGCGCATCGAGGCCGGGCAGGCGGCCAGCGTGGTGCTCGACCACACGCCGTTTTATGCCGAATCCGGCGGGCAGGTGGGCGATAGCGGCGTGTTGGAAGGCCCGGCCGGCACGTTTGCCGTCACCGACACGCGCAAGGAAGGCGCCGTGCACGTGCATCTCGGCGCGCTCGAAAGCGGCGCGCTGGCGGTCGGCGACGAGGTCACCGCCCGCGTCGACACCGCCCGGCGCACGCGCATCCGCGCCAATCATTCCGCCACGCACCTGCTGCACGCGGCGCTGCGGCAGGTGCTCGGGCCGCACGTCACCCAGAAGGGCTCGCTGGTCGACGCCGAGCGCCTGCGGTTCGACTTCTCGCACGGCAAGCCGGTCAGCGCCGACGAGCTCGCGCGTATCGAAAGCCTGGTCAATGCGCAGATTCGCGCCAATGCCGCGGCCGAGGCGAGCGAGATGGCGCTCGCCGACGCCCAGGCCGCCGGCGCCATGGCGCTGTTCGGCGAGAAATACGGCGAGCGCGTGCGGGTGCTGCGCCTGGGCGATTTTTCCGTCGAACTGTGCGGCGGTACCCACGTGGCGCGCACCGGCGACATCGGACTGTTCAAGATCGTGTCCGAGTCCGCCGTGGCAGCCGGGGTGCGGCGCATCGAGGCGGTGGCCGGCGAGGGCGCCATCGACTGGCTGCGCCAGGCCGACGAGCGCCTGCGGCGCCTCGCCGCCACCTTGCAGGCCGGCGAGGCGGACCTGCTCGACAAGCTCGAACACGTGCTCGCGCGCCAGCGTGAACAGGAAAAAGAACTCGAGCGCCTGCGCGCCCGGCTGGCCAGTCAGGCCGGCGACAGCTTGCTCGATCAGGCGGTCGAGGTGGCCGGCGCCAAGGTGCTGGCGGCGCAGCTCGACATCGGCGACGCCAAGGCGCTGCGCGAACAGGCCGACCGGCTGCGCGACAAGCTCGGCAGCGCGGTGCTGGTGTTGGCCGGCGTGGATGGCGACAAAGTCAGCCTGGTGGCGGCGGTGAGCGCGGATCTCACCGCCCGCGTGAAGGCCGGCGAGCTGGTCAACGCCGTCGCCCAGCAGGTGGGCGGCAAGGGCGGCGGCCGGGCCGATATGGCGATGGCCGGCGGCAACCAGCCGCAGGCGCTGCCGGCGGCGCTGGCCGGCGTGGCCGACTGGGTGCGCGAGCGGCTCGCCTGACGCGGCGGATTCCTTCTCAACTCAACCCGGAGCAAGACAGGCAATGGCCCTGATCGTGCAAAAGTACGGCGGGACATCCATGGGCAGTCCCGAGCGCATCGCCGCCGTGGCCGAGCGCGTGGCGCGTGCCCGCGCCGCAGGTCACCAGCTGGTGGTGGTGGTGTCGGCCATGGCCGGCGAGACCGATCGACTCATCAAGCTCGCGAGGTCGGTCAATCCGCAGCCGCCGGCGCGCGAGCTGGACGTGCTGCTCGCCACCGGCGAGCAGGCGTCGATCGCGCTGCTGGCCATGGCGCTGGCCGGTCGCGGCGTGCCGGCGCGCTCGTTCACCGGCAGCCAAGTGCACATCCTCACCGACAGCGCGCACAGCAAGGCGCGCATCCTCGACATCGACGACCAGCGCCTGCGCACGTGTCTCGCCGCCGGTGAGGTGGCGGTGGTGGCGGGTTTCCAGGGCGTGGACCAGGCCGGCAACATCACCACCCTTGGCCGCGGCGGCTCGGACACCACGGCGGTGGCGCTGGCGGCGGCGCTGAAGGCCGACGAGTGCCAGATCTACACCGACGTCGACGGCGTCTACACCACCGACCCGCGCGTCGAGCCGCGGGCGCGGCGCCTGGACCGCATCACCTTCGAGGAAATGCTCGAAATGGCGAGCCTCGGCGCCAAGGTGCTGCAAATCCGCTCGGTCGAATTCGCCGGCAAATACAAGGTGCCGCTGCGCGTGCTGTCGAGCTTCGAGGACGGCCCCGGCACCCTGATCACCCTGGAGGACCACGGCGTGGAAGAGCCACTCATTTCCGGTATTGCATTCAACCGCGACGAGGCGCAGATCACCGTGGCCGGCATCCCCGACCGCCCGGGCGTCGCCGCCGCCATCTTCGGCCCGATCGCTCGCGCCAACATCGAGGTCGACGTCATCGTGCAGAGCGTGGGGCAGGACGGCCTGACCACCATGAGCTTCACCGTGCACCGCAACGACTACCCGCAGGCCATGGCATTGCTGGCCGGCGTGGTGGCGGAACTTGGCGCGCGCAGCGTCGGGGGCGACGACAAGATCGCCAAGATTTCGCTGGTGGGAGTCGGCATGCGCTCGCACGCCGGGGTGGCGGCGAAGATGTTCGAGGCGCTGTCGGCCGAGGGCATCAACATCCGCATGATCTCGACCTCCGAGATCAAGATTTCGGTCATCGTCGACGAGAAATATCTCGAATTGGCGGTGCGCGCACTGCACGAGGCGTTCGGTCTCGACCAGGCCTGAGTTTGAAAAAACGGTCGTTTGTGTTGCAATGCCCCGCGGCGGGGTTGCCTGCGCCGACAACGGGCAACAGGGTCGATGGGATGATCCGTGACCGCCGGAAACCGTAAGGGGGTGAGACTATGCTGATTCTGACGCGTCGTGCCGGTGAAACGCTGGTGATCGGCGAAGGCATCGAGATCACGGTGCTCGGCACCAAGGGCAACCAGGTGCGCCTGGGCATCAAGGCGCCGCGCGACGTGCCGGTGCACCGGGCGGAAATCTACGAGCGCATCCAGCAAGAGCGCGAGGGTGCCGTCGCTACCGTCAGTCCGCACGAGTGACGGGCTTTGCGCAGGCGGCGCAAAGCGGGTATGCTGCGCGCCCTTCGGAGAGATGGCCGAGCAGGTCGAAGGCGCTCCCCTGCTAAGGGAGTATGGGGTCAAAAGCTCCATCGAGGGTTCGAATCCCTCTCTCTCCGCCATTCAGTGCTGATGATTTGTACAGCGCTTGCATCGAGGGTGGCCCGGGCGTCGCCTGGTTGTGTTACCGCATCGATTTGACAGCGCCACCGGCGCGTCGGGATAATTGACGGCTCAGCGCGCCCGTAGCTCAGTTGGATAGAGTACCTGGCTACGAACCAGGCGGTCGGGAGTTCGAATCTCTCCGGGCGCGCCATTTCCGAAAAAAAAAAGCCTGGGCGGTTTCCCCGTCCGGGCTTTTTTGTGCCTGCAAGATGGTGGCTGAATGACGTCCCCGACCGCGACCATCGATCCATCCACGGCCCCGCCGGCGGGGCGGGCCGTTGGCC